>JBARBD010000067.1:0-2667 GCA_049792675.1 Vulcanimicrobiaceae bacterium
GGTCGGCGGGGCCGGCGGCATCAGCGCGCTCGAGAGCGCGTAGGTCAGGAAGCCGAACGCAACCGCGACGACGATGCCGGCCGGCAGCCAGATGCGCGGCAGCCGGTTCGGGCCGGCCGCAAACGGCGCGACGCCGCTGCTGAGCAATGCGATCACGAAGACGAAGAGCACCAGGATCGCCCCGGAGTAGACGATGATCTGGATGACCGCCAAGAACTCGGCGGAGAGCGTGACGTAGACGACGGCGAGCGCCGCGAAGTTGAGCAGCAACGCGACGACGCTGTAGACGGGTTTGCTGGCCGCAATCGTCCAGACGGCGCTGGCGATCAAGAACGCGGCGAGCACCCAGAACGCGATCATTGCGGCTCCTTGCGGACCAGCGTCAATCCCTTGCGCTGGGTCTTGAGGATCTCGCCGCGCCACGTCGCGGAGTAGCCCTGCTCGACGTCCACCGTCGACTTAATCTCGGCGACCCGGCCGAGATCGCCGGGAATACCGCCCGGGCGCTCGTCGGGCGGCGTTCCGACTCCCGCGTCGGGTGGCACGAGCAGACGGTCCTTACCGTAGACGAACGAGCCGCGGCGAAAGTCGGCCATCTCGAAACGCGGCGTGAGCACGATCGCATCGGTCGGGCACGCCTCCTCGCACATCCCGCAGAAGATGCAGCGAAGTTCGTCGATCTCGTAGCGCGCGGCGTACCGCTCGCCGGGCGAGCGGCGCTCATCCGGCGTGTTCTCGGCGCCGATCACCGTGATCGCGTTAGCCGGGCAGACGCTCGAGCAAAGCTCGCAGCCGATGCATCGCTCCTTGCCGTCGTCGTAGCGACGCAGCTCGTGGAGGCCGTGAAAGCGGGGCGCGTGCTGCTTCTTGACCGACGGATATTCGATCGTCGGCCGCTTGCGGAACATGAAGCCGAACGTGATCGAGAGACCCTTGAGGATCGCCCCGACGTTATAGAGATTCTTTCGCTCGGCCATCGTTCTCAACTACCCCTTGTAGGCCACGAAGATCGCGGTCGCGACGAGGTTGAGCGTCGCCACCGGCAGCAGCACCTTCCACCCGAACGCCATCAGGCGGTCGTAGCGCAGACGCGGAAGCGTCGCGCGCAACCAGATGTAAAAGAAGAGAAAACACGCCACCTTGATCACGAACCAGGCGACGCCGGGGATGGCGGTCAGGCCGAACGGCGCCATCCATCCGCCGAAGAAGAGCAGCGTCGCGATGCACGAGACGGTAAGCATGTTCACGTACTCGGCGATGAAGAACAGGCCGAAGCGCAGGCCCGAGTACTCGGTATGGAAGCCGGCGACGAGCTCGGTCTCGGCTTCGACCAGGTCGAACGGAGCGCGATTGGTCTCGGCCACGGCGGTGATGATGTAGATCACGCAGCCGACGAACTGCGGCACGAAGAACCACCAGCGTACCTGCGCGTTGACGATGCCGTCGAGCGAGGTCGTTCCGGCCAGGATCAGCACGCCGATGAACGAGAGCGACATCGCGAGCTCGTAGCTGATCATCTGGGCCGTCGAGCGTACGCTTCCGAGCAGCGGATACTTCGAACCCGAGGCCCAACCGCCCAAGCAGATGCCGTAGACGCCAATCGATCCGATCGCGAGGATCAGCAGAATTCCGGCGTTGACGTTGCCGATCGCCCAGGTCGTCCCCGACGAGGACGCGCCGAACGGAATGACCGCGTAGACCGAAAACGCGGTCAACAGCGAGATGAACGGCGCAAGCTTGTAGAGGAGCGGATCCGCCGTGCTCGGCGTGAGATCCTCCTTGAGGATCAGCTTTGCCGCGTCGGCGGCGGGCTGCAGCAGGCCCCACGGACCGACCCGATTCGGCCCCGGGCGCAGCTGCATCCATCCGAGGATCTTCCGCTCGGCGAGCATCGTATACGCAAACGACGTCACCACCACGAAGAGCAGAATCGCCGACTTGATCAAGACTTCCAGCCACCACGGCATCGTTTAGGTCCTCAATCCGTTGAGCCAGGGATCGTGTTGCCAGGTCCCGCCGCCCGACAGGATGCGCGACGCGACCGGCTGGCTGGGAGCGGTCGCAACCGACGACGCGAAACGCTCGTCGCCGAACGTAAACGGCTCCGGAGCTCGGGCCGCGTATGCGATCGCGGTGCGGTCGATCTCTTCGGCCCTCGGCAGCGCTATATCGAACTGGCCGGCGAGTCCGGCAATCATTTCGAAATCGGCGAGCGTGCCGTCCGGCGGTTGCAGCGAGGCGTTGACCGGGAGCAGATCGCCGCCGAGGCCGATCGTCGTGCCGCTCTTCTCGTACGCGCCCCTCGCCGGGAGCACGAGCGTCGCCAGGTCGGCGGTCTCGGTCGCGAACAGCTCGCTGACGACGAGAAACGGGATCTCGCGCAACGCCGCGGCGACGGTGGCCGGGTCGGGCGCGTTGCGAGCCGGATTCCCGCCGAAAATCGAGAGGACGGCGAGATTGCCCGCGCGCGCTTGCTCGAACATCGCGGCGGCATCGAGTCCGGGCTCGGTCGCTTCGTAGCCGGGTCCGCTTCGCGGCAGCATGCCCATCGCTTCGGCACCGCGCGCGTTTCCTTGCTCTCCGGTGATGTAGGTCGAAAGCTCGGCGACGCCGGCGAAGGCGCGCGCGTAGGCGCGCCCCACCTCGAGATCGACGCCGTCCCAGATC
>JBARBD010000068.1:0-8792 GCA_049792675.1 Vulcanimicrobiaceae bacterium
CGTCGGCGGCGCGCAGGCGATCGCCGCGGCCGCGTTCGGTACCGAATCGCTCGCGCCGGTCGAAAAGATCGTTGGACGCGGCGGCGTTTACACGACCGAGGCGAAGCGGCAGGTCTTCGGGCGATGCGGCATCGACGCGCTCTCCGGGCCGGCCGAGGTCCTCGTCGTTGCCGACGAGGGCGCGAACAGCGAGTACGTCGTCGGCGAGCTCCTGGCGCAGGCGGAGCGAGCCGGCGTCACGCGTCTGGCCGTGCTCTCGGAATCGCGCCCGTTGCTCGAAGCCGTCGCCCAGCTCGTCGACACCCTGGATCTGCGCACGCTCGAGCGTAGCGAGCTCGTGAGCGCGGCGATGGCCGGATGCCGGCTGATCGCGGCCAGCACGCGCGAAGAGCTCTTCGAAGTCCTGAATCGATTCGCGCCGGCATACCTGTGCCTTCAAGTCCGCGATGCATCGGCGTATTTGGACCGCGTTCGTTCCGCCGGCACGGTTTTCGTCGGCGACATGACGCCGTTGGTCAGCGGCGAGTACCTCTCAGGAGCGAACAACGTCGCGCCGACCGCCGGAACGGCGCGCTTCTCGTCGAGCCTCTCGCTCGACGAGTTCACGCGGAGCTTCAGCGTCGTCGAGAACAGCACCGAACGCATGACCGGCGACGCCCCGCTGCTGGCATCGCTCGCGGAGTCCGAAGGGCTTCCGCATCACGCGCAGACGGCACGCATGCGGAGCGGGAGCTGAGGTGTCAGGCGGCGTCAAACTCGTAGCCTTTGACGTCGACGGCACCTTGATCGGCTCAAATCTGACGATCGCGCCGGCCGTTCGAGCTGCGATTGGGCGGATGAGCGCGGCCGGGATCGCCGGGTGCCTCGTGACCGGAAGAATGTACCGCGCCACGCTGCCGTTTGCGCGCGAGCTTGGCTTCGAGGCGCCGATCATCTGCTACCAAGGGGCCGCCGTCATCGACCCCAACACCGACGAAGTTCTGGCGCACGTCGCGCTCGCGAACGAGCTGGTTCGCGAGCTGATCGCCGTCGCGGAAGGCGACGGCATGCACTTGCAGCTCTATCGCAACGACGACTATTATTGCGAGGCGAAAAACCGGTTTTCGGAGCTCTACGCGTCGCTGGCAACGATCGAGCCGGTCGTCGTGCCGTCGTTGCGAGAGACGTTTGCGTATAGTCCGTCCACGAAAGCCGTGATCGTCGCCGACGCGCCGGTCGCGCAAGCTTACGCTGAAAAGCTGCACGAGCACTTCGGCGACCGCGCCTACGTGACGCGCAGCCTCCCGGAGTTCGTCGAGGTCCTCGACCCGACGGTCGACAAAGGGAATGCGCTGCGCTTCGTCGCCGCGCGGCTGGGCACCCCACTCGACGAGACGGTCGCAATCGGCGATTCGTGGAACGATGCGCCGCTGCTGCGCGCGGCGGGTTTCGGGATCGCGATGGGCTCTGCGCCGGACGAGCTGCAGCGTTTGGCCGGCGCGGTCGTTGCCGACCTCGCGCACGACGGCGTCGCGGAGGCGCTCGAGAAGTACGTGCTGAGATGAAGGGCGGCAAGACCGGTCGGCGGGGCCGATCGGCGGCCGCGCGCATTCGGCCGTTTTGGTTGCCGATTGCGCTCGCCGGCGCGCTCCTCGCCGGCGCGGCGCTCTTCGCGGCTGCATGGCCGGGGTTTTATCCCAAGACGATCAGCGTTGCGGGGAATCAGCGCGTCACGCGCGCCGAGATTCTCGCGCGCGCCGGGATTGCGCCCAATCGAAGCCTGTGGCTCGAGGATACCGGCGCTATCGCGCGGCGCATCCGGGGGATTCCGTATATCGCGACCGCGTCGGTGCACCGTTTCCCGCCGGCGCTGGTGCGGATTGACGTCAGCGAGCGCGTGCCGTTTGCGATCGTTCGCAGCGCCTTCGGGAGCGCCGTGGTGGATCGCGCGCTGCGCGTGCTCGCGCCGGCGGGCCCGCAGGATCGCGAAGTCGTCTTCGACCTGGGCTCGGATCTCTATCTGGAGGCCGGAAGCTTCGTCACCACGCGCGACGCATTCGCGTTGCGCGACGCGTACGATGCGATGACGGTACGCCACATCGTGCCGGTCGAACTCAGCGTCGACCGCTTCGGCGGCCTGGTCGCGACGATGCGCGACGGATTACGTCTGCTCTTGGGGAGCTCGAGCGATCTCGACCGCAAGCTCGGGCTGGTCGACCCGATCCTCGCGCAAGTCGTGCGCGACCAGCGGCGCGTCGCCGCGATCGATCTGCGGGCGCCGTCTACGCCGGTGCTCGTCTATCGCTGAGGAGGTTCCTCGACGAATCCTTAATGCGTGGTCATGTCCGCGTACACCATAACGGTTCCCTTAATCAGGGAAAGCTTGAGCTGATCGTTCGGCTGAACCTTCGAGAAGTCGACGTTCTCGCGGCCCGCGGACAAGAGCGTCTCTTTGCCGCTGTCCATCACGACGTCGACGTGCTTTGCGTCGACGACTTTCTGGACCTTGACGGTGTAGGTGCCATCGGGAATGCTCGATGCGTCGACCATTGCGGCGCGTGACGCAACCGGAAGAACGAGTGTGAGGCCGAGGGCGAGAAGTGAGAGTTTACGATTCACGCAAGCGACTCCGAGTAGCGAGCAAACGAGTAAGTAAAGAGACTCAAAAGCGCGCTCCCCGTGGGACTCCCGGCGCGGGAAGGGCGCTTTTCAAAGCGCTTTTCTTTGAGCTTTTTTTGATAACCCCTGTGGCCGACGTCGCGCGACCCAGCAGTTGCCGTGCGAGCTACCCGTAGTAGGATTTGGGAGAATCAACCACAATATATCGTGGAATGAAGCACGAGACCGTTTGCGGCCTCGACATCGGGACGACCAAAACGTGTGCGGTCGTCGCCGTTGAAGGCCCGGGCGGGCTCGAGATCGTCGGCGTCGGCGAGGCGCCCACGCTGGGGATGCGCAAAGGCGTCGTCGTCGACTTGGAAGAGACGATCAGGTCGATCGAGGCGGCCACCGAGAAGGCCGAACGGATGGCGGGCGTCCACCTCACCGAAGCCTTCGTCGGGATTACCGGCGACCATATCCGGAGCACCAACAACCGCGCCGTCGTCGCCGTCTCGGGCGAGGACCGCGAGGTCAGTGCCGGCGACGTCCGCCGCGTGATCGACGCCAGCAAGATCATCAATCTCCCCAGCGACCGGCAGATCATCCACGCCTTGCCGCGCTACTTCACCGTGGACGGCCAGGAGGGCGTGAGCGACCCGATCGGGATGGCCGGCGGGCGGTTGGAGGTCGACACCCATATCGTCACCGGGAGCACCAGCTTCATCACCAACGTCCTGAAGTGCGTGCAGCGGGCCGGGCTGGAAGCGCTCGGCGTCGTCTTCGAACCGCTTGCGAGCTCGGCGGCGACCCTGCTGGCCGAGGAGAAGCAGGTCGGGGTCGTGCTCCTGGACATCGGCGGCGGTACGACCGACATCGCCGTCTATTCGCTGGGCAGCGCGATCTACACGGCGACGATCCCGGTGGGCGGCAACGTGCTCACGAGCGATATCTCGCTCGGGCTCAAGACGACCCTCTCCGAGGCCGAAGAGATCAAGAAGCGGCTCGGGGCCGGGATTCGCGACGGCGGCGGGGAGGAGCGCTTCGCCGTCCGCACGCTCGACGGCCGCGCCACGCGCGACCACACGACCGGGGAGCTGCGGCAGATCGTGGTGCCCCGGGTTCTGGAGACGCTGCGGATGGCGCGCCAGAAGATCATCGAGAACGTCCCGCGCGATTTAGTCCTGGGCGAGGTCGTGCTAACCGGAGGCGGCGCTTTGTTGCCGAATATCGAACCGATTGCCGAGGACGTCTTCGGCCTGCCGGTCAGGGTCGGCACGCCGCAGTCGATCGGAGGCTTGACCGACGCCATGACGGCACCGCAGTACGCCACGGCGATCGGACTCGTTCTATTCGGCGTCAACGGCGATCGCGACGACGCGCTGCGTGGACACCGGCGCGGCGGCGCGATCCTCGGCCGGATACAGCGGTGGCTAGCCGACCTATGGACCTAAACTTATTTTCGACGGAGGAACCCGAAGCAATGGCTGACGTACGACGTTCTGTATCCGAGCCCGAACACGCAGCGACGATCAAAGTTATCGGCATCGGCGGCGGCGGTTGCAACGCCGTCAACCGCATGGTGGCAGCTGGTCTCGCGGGCGTCGATTTCTTTACGGTCAACTCGGACGTGCAGGCGCTGCGCGGCGCGTTGACCGAGAACCGCGTGCACATCGGGGGCAATCAGACCCGCGGCCTCGGAGCGGGCGCGAATCCGACGCTGGGTCGCGAGGCGGCCGAGGCCTCTCGCGAGGATCTGGCGTTGATCCTCGAAGGCGCCGATCTCGTCTTTCTCACCGCCGGCATGGGCGGCGGCACCGGCACGGGCGCGTCGCCGGTGATCGCGGAAATAGCGCGCGAATCGGGCGCGCTCACGATCGCGGTCGTTACTAAACCCTTCGCCTTTGAGGGCAAGAAGCGGATGCAGATCGCGGAGAACGGCATCGCCGAGCTCGAGGCGAAGGTCGACACGCTGATCACGATTCCGAACGAGCGCATCCTTCAGGTCATCGAGAAGAAGACGCCCCTTAACGAAGCGTTCGCGTACGCGGACGACGTGCTGCGCCAGGGAATCGCCGGCATCAGCGACCTGATCACGCAGCCGGGGCTGATCAACTTGGACTTCGCGGACGTCAAAACGATCATGACCGATGCGGGTTCGGCGATGATGGGCATCGGCGAAGGCACCGGCGAGCATCGGGCCGCCGACGCCGCCCAAAAGGCGATCGCGTCGCCGCTGCTCGAGACCACCGTTGAGGGCGCGCACGGCGTCATCTTCAACATCACCGGCGGTCCGGATATGGCGATGTACGAGGTGAACGAGGCCGCGGAGATGATCAGCCGCGCCGTCGACTCAGAGGCGCAGATCATCTTCGGTGCTTCGATCGATCCGGCGATGTCCGGTAAGGTTCGCGTCACCGTCCTCGCGGCCGGCTTCGGCGGGCGGCGGGGCTATCGCTCGGCGCAAGGCGGCCATGCCTTCGAGACGAGCAAACTCGACGCGGTCGCTCCGGTCACGATGGACGACATCGACGTTCCAGCGTTTCTGCGTTACCGCGGTTAGAGGGCGTCGCTAGCCGGCCTCTTCGCCTACGTGGGCTATAGCGCGCGCGTCCTGCTCGACTCCGTCAGCCCGGCGGGGGTCCGGCTTGCTACGCTCGAGGTAACGTTTCCACGGTTCGTGTTGGCTGAATTTAACACGCATCGGACGTTCTGCCTCGATGGGGAGACGGAGCTCTACTTCGATCTCCCCGCTGCGCGCGAACGCTCGGGTACGCAGCGATTCACGATGACGATTCGCGAGTTCTTTGAGAAATGGCACCACGGAGCCGCCCCGCGAAGACGCGAGCAACTGGCCGCGGCAGAGCTACGCTCCTGCAACGAGGAGACGGGCGAGATCTACCATACGCGCGTCCGCGACGTGACGCACTCCGGTCTCAAGCCGGTCTTCAGAGTAGCGCTGACTAACGGCCAGACGATCGCTGCATCAAAAGGCCACTTGTTTCTGACGACGGAAGGCTGGCAGCGCCTAGAAGATGCGGTCGGGCTCTGCCTAAGCCGGGAGAAGCTTGTCAATTGGGCGCGGAGGGCCGAGTTTGCCGTTAACGGGATAGCGGCGCATACGGACCCGGCGTGGTTGCCAGGGGTGCGCGATGCGCGGTTCTCGACGGCGTACGGCGCGGGACGCGCTGAGGGCACGACGGTCGTCCGTCACTTTGTGCCCGTGGCGTCGATCGAGTACCTCGGCGAGAAAGAAACGTACGATCTCGAAGTCGAGGGCCCTTACCATAACTTCGTGGCGGACGGCTTCATCGTCCACAACTCCCGGAATAGCGCCAGCTCGCGCGCCATTCCGACGTCGAAGCTGATCGAGCGAGTCGAAAGCGAACCGGCGGTGCCGCTCGAGTGGGGGCGCAACAAAGCCGGAATGTCGGCGAGCGAGCTGCTCGGCGAAGAAGACGCGGAGGAAGCCCGCCGCGTTTGGCTTTCGGCTCGAGACGCAGCCGTGGCGCACGCGCGCCGGCTTCTCGAGTTTGGCGTGCACAAGCAAGAGCTGAACCGGCTTCTGGAGCCGTTCCTGTGGCACACGGTCATCGTGACGGCGACGGAGTGGGAGAACTTCTTCGAGTTGCGCTGTGCGCCAAACGCGCAGCCCGAAATTCGAGCCGCGGCGCTCGCGATGCGCGCGGCGATAGGCGCCAGCGTGCCGCAGCCGCTCGAATACGGCGCGTGGCACACGCCGTTGCTCCAGAGCGACGAAGACGGGCTCGACGTCGAAACGCGACGACGCGTCTCGGCGGCCCGCTGCGCCCGCGTCTCGTATCTTACGCACGAGGGAAAGCGCGAAATCGAGAAGGACCTCGAGCTGTACGAGCGGCTCAAAGTGGACCGTCATCTCAGCCCGTTCGAGCACGTTGCCACGCCGGTCGGCGATCGCGAGTTTCACGCGAACTTTCGCGGCTGGCGTCAAATGCGTCGCGAGATCGAGGGCTCGAATGGATCGGCGGTCGTCTCCGTCTGATCCCTCACGACGGCAACCGCGATGCCGAGCAGCGCGAGGAGCGCCGCCCAGCTCGGAATCTTGACGATCAGCCAGAGGACGTCGGGCGTAGCCCGCGCCTGCGTGTAATCACGCCAGGCGGCTTGAACGAGCTCGTTCGGAGCGTACGAGCGCAGCGCTGAGGGTGCCGGCGTCGGCAGCTGCGGCGAGTGAATCTCGAACGCATAGATGCCCGCGGCTAGCGCGCAGAGGATCAGGATCGCGGCCCGGATCTCGATTCGGAGCCGCAGAAGAATCACGGCGCAGACGAAGAGGCTCGCGAGGAAGAGCCGTTTGATCCCCCAGACGGCAATCCAAGGAATCGAGAGCACGCACAAGGCGATCGTCGCAAGCGTTCGACGCGCTCCGGCGCTACGCGTCGCCAAGAGCAGCGCCGCCGGAATCGCGAGCGCCAGTTCCTCTTGGTGGAGAAAAGGTGCCGCCGCCACCGCGACCATCGCGGGAAGGAACGCGAGCATCGCGGGCACGCGCAGGGCGCGCGCAGCTCGCGGAGCGAGCCACAATCCTGCAGCGAGACCGGCGACGTAGACGAACGCGCCGACGGGTCGCACGGCGGCGGCCGGAACGCCGAGGTACGTCAACAGGTACGTCGAGCCGTATTGAAAGGGGAAGTGCAGCTCGGAGAGGGCGTGTGCCGGAAGGACGAGCGCGAAGTACGCGAGCAAACCGGCGGGGCCGACGAGCGCCAGCGCCGTGAGGGCTAGGATCGCTACGGTGGCCAGGAGCGGCCAGCGCGCCCTCGGCACGAAGAGCAGCGTCGCGAGGACGACCGGAACACCGACGGTCGGTTCGATGGCGACCAGTGCGGCGGCGACGCCGGCCAGGCGTTCGCGGCCTCGCTCCAGCGCGAAACCGCAGAGCACGAGCGCGAGCAATGCGAACGGAACGATCTGTCCGGTGTTGAGCTCGGCATATCCCGCCGAGAGCGCCAGCGATGCGAGCGCGAGATCGAAGGGAACTCCCATCCCGGCCAGCGCGAGCGCACAGAGCGCGACGCTGAGGACGATGGCGATGGCATCGATCGCCCGCGCGTCCCCGATGGGCAGGTGCGCCAGCGCCATGAACGGCGGAAAGTCGTACGGAGGCTGAGGCGCCGGAACCGCGACTGCCGGGTTTGCGGCGAAGAGCGCGGCGCGAAAGCCGGCGCCGACGTTGACGCGATGTTCGCAGCCGTGAAGCGGCTCGTACGTATACGGACTGCGGCCCTCGTTAAGCGCCGCCCCGGCGCAGTAGAAGTCGGGGAAGTCGTCCATCGTTCGCCACGGCAACGCATCGCCAAGCCGGGCGAGATCGCGCAGGCTCCCCAGCGCCAGGAGGATCAAGATGGCGGCCGCGATCCACCGCCCGCGCCGGTCGAGCGGACTCAAGGCTCGTCCTCTGGCGGCCGTTTGCGTAGCGAGCCGAGCGATACCCCGAGCAGCGCGCCCAGGCCCGTCCACGTCGGCACCTTCACGGCGAGCCACGCGAGCGCGCCGGAACCGAGCTGCTCGACGTGCGCGCGCCACGCTTCTTGCACCAGGTCGTTGGGAAGCGGCCGCTCTTTGACGACCGCGAGGAACGCGGCCGGCGGCCAAAGCTCGAAGAGGTAGATCGTTGCGGCAATCGAGCCGAGCGTCGCGATGGCGAGCACGGCCTCGACTTGCAGTCGCACCAGCAGCACCGCGACGACGAAGAGGCTCGCGACGAAGAGTTTCTTCGTGATCCAAACGGCGATCCACGGCACCGCGAGCAGGCAGAGCGCGACGGCGGAGACTTGGCGAAGCCGGCCCTGGAGGCTGGTGGCGAAGACGAGCGCCAGCGGAATCGCGAACGGCAAGTCGACCATGTGTACGTACGGGCCGCCGAAGACGCTGAATGCAGCGGGCACGTAGGCTATCAGCTCGCGCCGGCCCAGGCGCAGCGCGAGCCGGCCGCCGGCCCAGAGCGTCACGACCAGCAGGGTCACGTACGAGAGCTGCCCCGCGAGTAACGCTGCGTTCGCCGGCAGGCCCGCGCTGCGAAGCAGATAGGTCAGACTATACTGATAGACGTAGCCGGTCTCGGCAGCGGCCTGCGCCGGAAGGACGCGCGCGACGTACTCGATCGCCCCGCCGACGCCGGAGATCGCGAGCGCGAGCGCGGCCAGCAGGCCGCCGGTAACGAGCAACGCGGGCCG
>JBARBD010000069.1:0-4728 GCA_049792675.1 Vulcanimicrobiaceae bacterium
GCGCACGCTCGAACGGCTCGCGCGCGACGGCGTCAGCGTGCGGCTCTGCCGTGACTCGGAGAAGTTGGCCGTCGCCGGCGATCGCGTCTGGCTCGGATCCGCAAACGCGACGGTTGCGTTCGGCGCATCGGACGAGATCGACTGGGGAGCCGCGACGAGCGAGCCCACGATCGTGTGCGCGGCGCGCGACCGGATCGAAGCGGCGTGGGCCGCGGCAAAAGAGCTTCGCGCGCGATGAATTCGCCGGCCTCGGCCGGAATTGCGTCGCGTGGCCCTGACGGCTCTCGTTCTCCCCGCGGCGCTCGCCGGTCTGTGGCTGAGCACGCAGACACCGCCCGCGACGGAGAACCTTTGGATTCAGCCGGCCAACGATCCATGGCCGCGGTACTCCGTGGCCGTCACTCCGGTCGACGAGACGATGCACTACTTCTTGGTCGTGCGCGCCGAGCCGGACGGAACGGTTCGCGCCTTCGTTCGCAATCCGGAGGCCAACCTCGGCGCGGCCTTGGGGACGCGAACGGTCGTCGCCGACGGCGCCCAGCTGATCCTGCGCGCGCCGGATAGCGCCGGCGTCACCGCTCGCCTCAATGCCGACGGAACGCTGACGCTAGAAGCGCTTCCCTTCGGATTGCGCACGCTCACCTTTCACCATCCGTCGACGGACGAGCTGCGCTGGTACTATCCCGCCGCGAGCACGCGGTGGAGCTATCGGCCGCCAGTCGAGGGCGACGACGGGTGGCCGGTCGGCACGCTTGCGCAAGCGGGTCTGCGCGAGGCACCGATCGCGGCGTTGATGCGCGAGATCGTCGCGGAGCGTTCGCCCGAGCTGCGATCGCCCTACATTCAAAGCGTGGCGATTGCACGTCATGGCCGCCTCGTCCTCGACGAGTACTTCTACGGGTTCGCCGCGTCGGTGCCGCACGACGTTCGCTCGGCGGGCAAGAGCGTAACGGCGCTGATGGTCGGCCGCGCAATCGGCGATACCGGGCGCTTCACGCCGCAGACGCCGGTCCTCGCGGCGCTCCCACAGTATCTGCCGCTCGCGCACGACGACGCGCGCAAGCAGGCGATGACGGTCGCCGACCTGATGACCATGTCGTCGGGCTTAGCTTGCGACGACAACGACGACGATTCGCCGGGCAGCGAGTCGCGGATGCAGGGTCAGAGCGCGCAGCCCGATTGGTACAAGTACACGCTCGATCTGCCGATGCTCTACCAGCCGGGAAGCCGCGCGATCTACTGCAGCGCCGGCATCAATCTGCTCGGTGCGATCGTCTCGACCGCGACCGGCACGCGGCTCGACCGGTACTTTTACGAACGTTTCGCACGGCCGATGCAGTTCGGCCAGTACGCGATGTGGCTGATGCCGCCGCCGACGAGCGCCGCCTATATGGGCGGCGGCGATTACTTCCGGCCGCGCGATTTCTTGAAGTTCGGCCAACTCTTTCTCTCAGGCGGAGGCTGGAACGGGCGGCAGATCGTCGACGACGCGTGGCTGCGCGCGTCGATCGTGCAGCGATCGGTGATGGATCCCGGCGCTGCGGGCGGAGGCGACCGCTACGGGTACGGCTGGCACCTGTCGACGCTCGCGGTCGATGGCAAGGCCTACGATCTCATCAACGCCGGCGGCAACGGCGGTCAGCTCTTGGTGATCGTGCCGGCGCTCGATATGGTCGCGATGATCGCGGCCGGCAACTACGGTCAGTATCCGGTTTGGAACAAGTTTATCGGCGAGGTCGTCGGCGCCGCGATCCGCGCGGCAGATTCGCCCGCTAACCCTCGAGATCGAATAAGCGACGCGCGTTCGCCGTTGTGATCGCCTCGATCTCGCCGGCAGGGCGGCCGAAGAGATCGCCGAGCTTGGCCGCGACGTGCTGGAGAAACGCGGGCTCGTTGCGCTTACCGCGCACCGGCACCGGCGCGAGATAGGGACAGTCGGTTTCCAGGACGATCGCGCCGCTGCCGATCGCGCGGACGGCTTCGCGCAGCACGCCGGCGTTCGCGAACGTCACGACGCCGCCGATTCCCAGCAAGAGCCCGAACTCGTCCACGTAGGTACGCGCTTGATCGGCGGTACCGGTGAAGCAGTGCACGACGCCGCGCATGCCGGGCCGCCACTCTTCGCGCAAGATCGTGACGAAGTCGTCGAACGCGTCGCGCTGGTGGAAGATGACCGGAACCGCGCGTTCGCGCGCGACACGCACCTGCGCGCGCATGACCGCGGCCTGTGCGTCGCGCGGGCTGTTGTCGTAGTAGTAATCCAGGCCCGTCTCGCCGATCGCGACGATGCGCGGATCTTCCAAGAAGGCCAGCAACTCCGTGGCGACGTCGGCCGGCGCGTGCTGAGCTTGGTGCGGATGGATGCCGGCGGCGGCGCGCAGATCGTAGCGCTCGGCGACCGCGAGCGCCTTGCGGCTATCGGCCAGATCTTCCCCGATGGTGACCATGGTCGTGATGCCGGCCGCTCGCGCGCGGGCGATCACCTCGTCGCGATCCTCGTCATACTGCCGATCGTGGATGTGACAGTGGGTTTCGATCACTCGGGGCTCGCGACGGCGAGTTCGATGCGGGGAAAGAGCGGGGCGCCAAGCGCGACCTGCGTCCCCGCCGCGAGCCCGCCCCACGCGGCCAGCGCGGTCGACCAATCCTCGTCGATGCGCCCCGCCGCGCCGAGTTGCCGCCACATCTCTTCGGTGCGCTCGGGCATCACCGGATGGAGCAGCATCGCGAGCCAGCGTAAGCCTTCGCAGAGATCGTAGAGCACCGCGTCGAGCTCGCCGGCGCGGTCTTCCTTTTGTAGGACCCACGGTTTGCGCTCGTCGATCGTGCGGTTGAGCGCCGTGACCAGCTCCCAGATCGCCTCCAGCGCCTCGCGGAAGCGCAGCTCGAGGATGCGCGCGCGAACGTTCGACGGCAGCGCCGCGAAGCGTTCGCCGAGGTCGCTGCCGGCGCGTCCTGGCGGAACGACGCCGCCGCGGTAACGCTGCAGCATCGAGAGCGTGCGCTGCAGCAGATTCCCGAAGTCGTTGGCCAGGTCGCTGTTGTGGCGTTGCGCGATCTTCTCTTCGGAGTACGAGAAGTCGCTGCCGAACGGGGCCTCGCGCAGCAGGAAATAACGCATGGAGTCGGCGCCGAAACGCTCCGCCAGCGCGAACGGATCGACGGCATTGCCCAGACTCTTGCTCATCTTTTGACCGTCGACCGTGATCCAGCCGTGCGCGAAGACCAACTCCGGGGCCGCTTCGCCGAGCGCCCACAGAATCGCCGGCCAGATGATCGTGTGGAAGCGGGCGATCTCCTTGCCGATCAGCTGCGTCTGCGCCGGCCAGTAGGTGCGAAAGCGCACGTCGTCCTCGCTCCAGCCGATCGCGGTGATGTAGTTGAGGAGCGCGTCGAGCCAAACGTAGACGACCCCACCGCCTGGAATCGGCACGCCCCAATCGAAACTCGTGCGCGAGATCGAGAGGTCGTCGAGCCCCTCCTCGAGGATCGCCATCATCTCGTTGTAGACGCTACGCGGCGCAACCCACTGCGGGTAGCGGCGGTAGTGCTCGAGCAGCCGGTCGCGGTAGGCGGAGAGACGGAAGAACCAATCCTCCTCCGATATCCACTGCACCTCGCGGCCGCAGGTCGGACAGCGCCCGTCGACGAGCTTCGACTCGAGCCAAAACGTCTCGTCGTTGACGCAGTACCATCCTTCGTACTTGCCGAGGTAGACGTCGCCGCGATCGCGCAGCTGCTCGAAGACGCGCGCGACCTTCTCGACGTGACGCGGCTCCGTCGTCCGGATGAAATCGTCGTACTCCACGTGGTAGGCGGCGAAGAGCGCCTTCCAGCGCGGAACGAGCTCGTCGCACCACGCCTGCGGCGTCTTGCCGGCCGCGGCGGCGGCGTTGGCCACTTTCTGACCGTGCTCGTCGGTCCCGGTAAGAAAGAACGTCGGGCGAAACGTGCGCGCGGTGCGCGCGAGGACGTCGGCCACGACCGTCGTGTAGGCGTGACCGATGTGCGGGTTGCCGCTGATGTAATAGATCGGCGTCGTGACGTAGTAAGCGCGCTGCATCTTCGTTCTCGCGTGATTTACTCGGCCTCGGGCCGATGCCTTTTCCTTTCCGAGACGCGATCGTAGAGCTCGCGGCGATCGCCAAAACCCTGCGCCGCCAACGTCCTCGCGACGTCGCCGGCTTTCTCACCCCGTGCGAGCAAGGCGTCGATCGCCGCATCGGCCTGCGCCGGCGTAGGCTGCTGCGAGGCCTGGGGCTGCCGGTAGGGAGCGATCGCGAACGCGACCTCGCCCCGCACCGGATCCGCAAGCTGCGCGACCGCCGCCTCCGGGCGTCCCCAGATATGCTGTTCGTGCAGCTTGGTATATTCGCGCACGACGAAGAGCTCGGCATCGGGGGCGACCGCGGCGAGGTCGTCGAGCGTCGCGCGAATGCGTTGCGGCGACTCGTACCAGATCGTCGTCGTCTCCGCGCGCAGCGCCTCGGCGAAACGCTCGCGTCGAGCGCCGCGCGCGCGCGGCGGGAAACCTTCGAACGTGAACCGTCGCAACGGGAAGCCCGAGAGCAGCGCGACGCCGAGCGCGGCGCTGGGCCCGGGCAGAACTTCAACGGCGACGCCGGCGGCACGCGCCGCTGCGATCAACTCGCTCCCCGGGTCGGAGATGCCCGGCATGCCGGCGTCGGTCGTAACGACGACCGGCTCGGAGCGCGCGCGCTCCAAGAT
>JBARBD010000070.1:0-1737 GCA_049792675.1 Vulcanimicrobiaceae bacterium
GTGCTTGGAACGCTCGTCGTCGACGAACTCCCCACGGTCGCCGAAGAAGTGCGCGCGCAGCTCCACCTGCGCGCCCCGGTCGTCGCCTTTCCGGGCGCACGCTTCATCGTGCGGCGTCCGACGCCCAAGACGCTGCTCGGCGGCGGCTACGTTGACGTCGTCGAGGCGCGCGCCGGTGCGGGCGGCACCTCCGAGACGGAGCAGGCCGTGCTCGCCGTTTTGCGCGAACGCAGCCTGCTGGCCCTCGATACGGTCGCGCTCGCGGCCGCGGCGAACATGCGCGAAGTCATCGCCCTTGGCGCGCTCGAGCGCCTCGCTGCATCCGGCGACGTGATCGCGCTGACGCGTCCTCCCGCCTACGTCGACGCCATCGCGGCGCACGAACTGCTCGCGCGCGCGCTGGCGTACCTCGAAGCGGCGCACAGCCGCGAGCCTTGGGCGATGGGCGTAACGTCAATCGCGCTCTCCCGCGCGCTCGAGGCACCGGAAGCGTTGCTGATTCGCTTGCTCGCGGCATTCGTCGAGGACGGCCGGCTGACCAATCGCAACGGGTACTATGCAACGCTCGACCATCGCCCGACGCTGACCGGCGATCAGCGCACGCTCTTCGAGAGCTTCGTTCCGCTCGACAACGGCCGGCCGTTTCTTCCCGCTCCATTCGCCGCGGTCGCCGACGGCGTCAAGCACGCGCAGGTTGCCGGTGCGGCCAAGGCCTTCGACACGATGCTCGCCGGCGGTGCGCTCGTGAAAATCGGCGACGAGCTCTATCGCGGCTCGCAAATTGCGTCCATTCGCGCGCGTGTGGAGAGCCATCTGCGCGCGCACGAACGGATGACCGCAGCCGAGTTCCGCGACTTGCTCGGAACCTCGCGCAAGTACGCCGTTCCGCTGCTCGAATGGCTCGACGCACGCGGCGTTACGATCCGAAACGGCGACTACCGCACGCTGCGCAAGCGCTCGCCGGCCTAGAAAGCAGGCTGGGTAGGAAAGGGCGGCGGCGGGCGCGTATCGCCGCGGATACCAGAAGGAGGCC
The DNA here is from genome assembly GCA_049792675.1 of Vulcanimicrobiaceae bacterium. GTDB lineage: Bacteria > Vulcanimicrobiota > Vulcanimicrobiia > Vulcanimicrobiales > Vulcanimicrobiaceae > Cybelea. The sequence goes on from JBARBD010000070.1 coordinate 1,034, forward strand.
CTCATGGCGAGAATGTTTATTGACTGCCGCGCGTATCCGAGCGAGATGAACTGTTCGATTGCGATTTCGGCCGACGGCGCCGACGAGCTGGTCGAAGCGGCGACGCAGCACGCGGTTGCCGTGCACAAACACGACGACACGCCCGAGTTGCGTTCGATGCTCCGCTCCGCGGTCAAAGAGGGCGCGCCGGCCTAAACGACGCGATCAGTCGATCGCGTAGAGCGTGCCTTCGGTGCTTCCGATGAAGAGCGTGCCGGCGTCGATCGCCGGCGATCCGGCAATCGAGCCCAAACCGTAGATCCGGTTGAGGCCGACGATCGTGCCGTCGAGCGTCGAATCGGAGTAGAAGGTCGACAGATCGAGCGTGCCCGACGCGTCGAGATGCGCGGGGAGTTGGCGCGCCGAGGCGTCGGTCGAGAAGGTCGTGACGACGTGCCCCGACGTTGCGTCTACGGCGTAGAGACGCCCGTCGAACGTGCCGAAGTATGCGACGCCGCCGGCCAGTGACGGCGACGAAAAGGAGAACGCGCCGAATCCGACGTTGAAACGCGCCGCCCCGGTCGCGGCGTCGACCGCGAAGAACTTGCGTTCGTCCGACGTCGTGTAGTACACGGTATCGGCGGAGACTGCCGGCGATCCGATCACCCAGCTGCCGTGCTCGTCGCGCTTCCAGCGCAGCGCTCCGGTATGCGCGTCGAGCGCGT
>JBARBD010000071.1:0-3572 GCA_049792675.1 Vulcanimicrobiaceae bacterium
CTCGGCCATCGCGGTGCGCTGCTGCTCCCAATGCTGCGTGCTGCCCTCGATGTCGGTAAAGAGCAAGGTCACCGTCCCGCTGGGAAGCGGGGCTTTTAGCGCCATGGACGGGGATTCAAAGGAAAGCTTCACGACGCCTGGCGCTTCGAGCGCAATGGGACCCGGCCGGCACGGCGAAGAGATTCGACGCGTCTACCAACCGGAGGTGTAAATTGAGCAAGCTGATTATGTGGAATCTGATCAGTTTGGACGGCTTCTTCGAAGGCGACGAGCCTTGGTCTCTGGATTGGTTCCGATCGCTCTTCGACGACGAGCTGCAGCAGCATTCGCTGGAGCAGCTGCGCGCTACCGATATGCTCGTATTCGGTCGCCGCACCTATGAGGGGATGGCCGCGTACTGGTCACCTGAACGCGGCGACGTCGCCAACTTCATGAATAGCCTACCGAAGGTCGTGTTTTCACGAACGCTCGATCGCGCGGAGTGGCACAACACGACGCTTATCAAAGGTGACGTGGCCTCCGAAATGCGGCGGCTCAAGGAGCTGGGAAAGAAGGACATCTTCCTATACGGCAGCGCGGACTTGTCCGCGACGCTCGTGCGAGAGGGCCTGTTCGACGAGTACCGCCTGTGCCTCGTCCCCGTCGTGCTGGGCAACGGCACGCCCCTGTTCGGTCGCAACACAGGTCGCGTCAATTTGAAGCTGCTCGAAGCGCGCCCGCTCTCCTCCGGATGCGTAATTTTGCGCTATGCGGCGGAACTGCCATGACCGACGTAGTCGCGGGAATCGGTTCGCGCGCTCGTCGAGACGGCGAAGGCGCTCGGTGATGTCACGGGCGTTATCCACGCCGCCGGTGTCTCGCCGTCGCAGGCATCGCCGGCGACGATCCTCAAGGTCGATCTTTATGGCACGGCACTCGTGCTTGAGGAGTTCGGGAATATCATGGCGCCCGGCGGCTCTTGCGTGGTTATCGCTTCGATGTCCGGGCTCCGGTTGGCGGCGCTGACCGCCGAGCAAGACAGGGCTCTCGCGACCGCGCCCGCCGACGAATTGCTAGCGCTTCCGATGCTCCAGCCGGATCGGGTCACCGACTCGCTGCACGCGTACCAAATCTCCAAGCGCGCAAATTCGCTGCGGGTGATGGCCGAAGCGGTGCGGTGGGCCAAGCGCGGTGCGCGGGTCAACACGATCAGCCCCGGCATCATCATGACCCCGCTTGCGAACGACGAACTGACCGGTCCCCGAGGCGAAGGCTATCGGCGTTATATCGAGGGATCGGCGGCCGGGCGCGCCGGCACGCCGGACGAGGCCGCAGCCGTCGGCGCGCTGCTTATGGGTCCCGACGGCGCCTTCATCACCGGCAGTGATTTCCTCCAAGATGGCGGAGTCACCGCCGCTTACTGGTTCGGCGATCTCGGTCCTACTGGTTCTCTTTGATCAGCTCTTGGATATCGATGCCGCGCTTGATCGGGAACAGGAGGCTCCACACGATTTTCAAGTTGGTCTGCGGCGTGGTGATCGGCCGCGCCACGTACGAGTAGTAGAGCACGCTGACCGACGTCACCTGATCGCCGGCCTTAAACGTTCTGGCAACGCCGCCGCCCAGCGGCACCGCCCACTTGTTCTGGGCTGCCGTCCAGTTTGCCGTGATGATCGGCGCAGTCGAGAGAGCCCACCCGCCTTTTAGGTTATAGTTGAAGAAGGGCTGAAAGAGCGCCGCACTGATGTTTGGGCGGTTGACTTGTCCGGCGATGGACCAGATCTGCGATGCGAGGATACCCGCGACGATCTTCCCCGGCATAATCAAGGCGACGACGTTTGGCCCGGCGGCCCACTTACCCGCTCCAAGCACACCTGGCGAGGCACTCGGGACCTGAAAAATCGGCCCCACTCCCCAGATCAAAGCACCCGGCTTAGTCTTGGGAGCGAAGAAGAACTGCTCTTGGATGTCGCTGAGGCCGAACGTCGAGCCGCAGCCGTATGACGATGCGCAGACCGAGGGGGGCGCAAACGACGGCTGATCGATGAGGGGGATGATCGTACGCGCAATCAGGGTCATGCTTTTGCTGAGCATGAACGGCACGACGGGCTGAATGTTTAGGTTGTATTGGAAGCGCGTGTACGGCCCGACACCATAGTTGAAGTTGTTTTGGAACGGAATGATTGCGATGTTTCCAACGGGGTTTTGCGACGTTTTGATGATCGCTTCCCGAAGCGCGGCTTGCTGTTGCGGCGTTAAAGCGCTCAAATCAGGCCCGGCTGCCGATGGGCTCGGTGACGGTGACGGTGACGGTTGCGGCGCCGCCTGGGCGACGGCTTCGATCGGCAATAAGGCAATTATTGCCAATAAAAAGGCGCTTATCGACACCCGTTCGCTAGTTCAAATTCAGTCGCTGCGCCGGCGCACGCGTCACCGTCGGCAATGTCACCTTTGCGGGCTCGAGTACGCGAAGGCGGTCCAGCATCGCCAGCGTCGGAAGCTTGACGCTGCGGACGATCCCCACGAGCTGCAACACGCGAATCGTAAACCAGGTGAGGTCGAGTTCGAACCAGCGTAGGCCGTGCCGGGCCGAGAACGGGAAGGCATGATGGTTGTTATGCCAGCCTTCGCCCCAGGCTAGGAGCGCCACCCACCAGTTGTTGGTCGAAAGGTCGCCGGTGCGAAACGTACGGTAACCGGTCAAGTGAGAGGCGCTGTTTACGAACCAGGTGATGTGATAGGTGACGACCAGCCGAACGAAGATGCCCCAAACGACCCACGACCAGCCGCCGAGCGCGAACAGCAACAGGCCGAGCGCGAGTTGCCAAAGCAGCGCGGTTCTCTCCATGAACCGGTAAAACGGATCCGCTACGAGGTCGGCCGCGAGCCGGTGCTGCTCGGCGATTGTCGGGCGCGCCGGGTTTGGCAGAATCAGCCAGCCGACGTGGGCCCACCAGAACCCTCGGTCCATGCCGTGCGGATCGCCCTCGCGATCGGAGTTGGTATGATGACGACGGTGCGTTGCAACCCAGTCGATCGGTCCGCCTTGAAGGGCAAGAACGCCGAGCACGGTCAGGAAGTACTCGATGCCTTTTGGCAGCTGTAGGCTGCGGTGGGTGAGCAACCGGTGGAAGCCGAGCGTCACTCCGAGGCCTCCCGTTACGTACACCAAAACCGCGGCAACGCCGACGGCGCTCCACGAAAACAGCCACGGAACGAATGCGGCCAAGGCGCCGAGATGGATGAGCGCGAGTCCCAAACCGGTGAGTAAATTGGAGCGGCCACGCGACTCAGAGAGCGAATTATTCACGCTTCTACAACTCCTCCGCGACTTGAAAAGTTTCCGAATCGAGGTCCTTTTGACGTGAATCTCGAAGGAAATGAGAAGGACTCCGATTTGGAGCCGCGCTGCTCCCTCCCCGGGAGCCGGATAGAGTAGACATCATCGAAACTATAGCACCGGTCAAGAAGCGTGCGAAAGTCGCAAAAGTCGCAAAGGTATACGAGCCTCACGAGCATTTTGGAAGCCCGCTGAACGTTTGCCGTGTCTGCGGCGAGAAGTACTCGTACGTTCAGAGACCGGACTATCCGAT
>JBARBD010000072.1:0-5428 GCA_049792675.1 Vulcanimicrobiaceae bacterium
CGGTTGTGTCGGCCGGAGCGGCGGGCGGGGGCGCGGCACCGTTATGCGCGGCTGCGGAACCGGACGCTTCTCGATTCGCACGACGGTTGACGAAACGACGAGCTCGCGCTGGGGTTGGCGCTGCGCAATCTGCAGCGTGGGCGCTACCAGCAAGAATGCGAGCGGAAGGAGCGTCGCGTGTAGCGCGATGGAGAGCAATATGGCCCATAGGAAGTTACCACGGCCACCCTCCTCGCGCTCCTCGGAGATCATCGCTATACGGAGGATACGCCGCGTCGAATTAGGGGCCCCGCGTACCCCCGGCGCGAAGTGAACGGTCATGCAACCGTGGGAATCAGCCTCCGGCCCCGACCGCGCGGAGGAGCACGAAGACGGGCGGCTCGCGCGCATGCTTTTCTGGGTGGGACTGGGCGTCGGTGTCGCCGCTGCAGGCGCGGCGCTCGCGTACGCCACGATTCGGCTCGTCTCGAGCGGACGCCGCGACGATCCGACCGCGAATCGCATTCAAGAGCTGATCGACGAGGCGAACTCGCTGCTCAAGGCGCTTGACGAGCAGAGACACAGCGCCTAAAAAGACCGCGGCGCTGCGCCGCGGCGCTGAAATCGACGTAGCGTTCAACGACCTGCTGGCAAACGGCCAGGGCGTCGGGCGCGCCGAAGGCATGGTCGTCTTCTGCTTCGGACCCCTTCCGCACGAGCGCGCGCGCGTTCGCATCACAACGGTCAAGCAACGGTATGCGGTCGCCGACCTCATCGAGCTGCTCGAGGTATCGCCCGAACGCGCGCGGCCGTTTTGCCCGGTCTTCGGCACCTGCGGCGGCTGCCAGCTGCAACATCTCGGCTACGACGCGCAGCTTGCCTGGAAGCGAGACGCCGTGGCGGGCGCGCTGACCCGCATCGGCGGGCTTCGCGACGTCGAGGTCGCCCCGGCGATTGGCATGGACGAACCGCGCGCCTATCGCAACAAGATGTCGCTGGTCGTCGACCAGGCCCTCACGCCGCCCGCGATCGGCTTCTACAAGCAGCGCTCGCACGACGTCGTGCCGATCGACGCCTGTCCGGTCGTCACGCCCCCGCTCGGCGCCGCCCTTGCGGCCCTGTATGCGCACCGGGCCAACCCAGCGTTCGGGGACGCGCGCCATCTCGTTGCCCGCAGCTCGCGTGCGAACGAGCAGCTCGTGCTGACGATCACAACCGCGCAACCCTCGGAGCACGCCGCGCAGATCGCGCCGCGGCTGATGCAAGAGATTCCGGGGCTCGTCGGCCTCACCAACTCCTTCGATCTCTCGAGTGAGAACGCGATTCTGGGGCGCCACCACCGGCGACTCGCGGGCGAAGACCAGATAGAAGAAGCCATCGGTGGCGTGCGCTACCGGGTCTCGGCCGGCTCGTTCTTTCAGGTCAACGCCGAGATGGTCGCGCGCATCTTCGAGTATCTTCGCCCGTACCTGACGCAATCGCAGAAGATCGTCGATCTCTACTGCGGCACCGGCACGTTCGCTCTCTACTTTGCAAAGGAAGGCTGCAGCGTCTATGGCATCGAGGAGAGCCCACTAGCCATCGGCGAGGCGACTGCAAACGCGCAGCTCAATGGGCTCGCCGAGCGGGCGCGCTTCCAGGCCGGGCGCGTTGAAGAGATCGCGAGCGCGCCGGAGCTCCGCAACGAGCTGCGCGCGGCCGACGTAGTCTTTCTGGATCCGCCTCGCAAGGGGTGCGACGAGGTGACGCTCGGTGCGATCGCCGACGCCGCCGTGCCGGCGCTCTGGTACCTTTCGTGCGACCCCGCGACGCTGGCACGGGATTTGAAGTTCCTGGTGGCCAAAGGCTACCGGCTGCTCGGCGTACAGCCATTCGATATGTTTCCGCAGACCGGGCACATCGAGATTTTCGTGCGATTGGAGTACTCCGAACGTGTCGTCGGACCGAATTGATATCCGCTACGTCGCCAAGTTGGCGAGCATCGCGCTGACCGAAGAAGAAGTCGAGCGCTTTGGTCGACAGTTGGGCGATTTGCTCGGTCACGTCAATGCGCTCGCCGAGCTCGACATCGCGAGCGTTCCCGCCACCGCCCAGGTCGTCGAATCGCGTAACGTCGAGCGCGACGACTCGGTAAAGCCGTGTCTCGACCATGAGGTCGTACTCTCGCAGGCGCCGCAGCGGCAGGGCCGCTTCTTCCGCGTCCCGCGCATCATCGCCGAGTAGCGGACGACGATGGAGGCACCATTGATCGAACGCACCGCCGCGCAGATCGCCGCCGACGTCGGCGCCGGGCGGGTGAGTGCCGTCGAGGTCGCCGACGCGACGCTCGCGCACGTGCGCGACGTTGATCCCCGGGTCGGCAGTTATCTCACCGTGCTGGACGAACTCGCTCGGCGCCACGCCGAGCGCGTCGACGAGCGGATCCGCAATGGAGAGCGCCTTCCGCTGGCTGGCGTGCCGGTCGCGGTCAAGGACAATATGTGCCTGACCGGCACGCGCACGACGTGCGGCAGCAAAATTTTGGAGCATTGGATCGCGCCGTACACCGCGACGGCCGTCGCGCGTCTGCTCGACGCCGGCGCGGTTCCGATCGGGAAGGCCAACTGCGACGAGTTCGCGATGGGCAGCTCGTGCGAGAACTCGGCGCTTGGCGTCACGCGCAACCCCTACGATCCGGCACGCGTTCCGGGCGGATCGAGCGGAGGCTCGGCCGCGGCCGTCGCTGCGTATGAAGCCGCGATTGGACTCGGAAGCGATACCGGCGGGTCCATTCGCGAGCCGGGAGCTTTCTGCAACCTGATCGGCTTCAAGCCGACCTACGGACGCGTCTCGCGCTACGGCCTGATCGCCTTCGCCTCGAGTCTCGATCAGATCGGTCCGCTCGCGCGCACCGTCGAAGATGCGGCGCTCGCCTACGACGCGATCGGCGGCTACGATCCGATGGACGCAACCTCGCTGGACCGTCCGCTCGAGCCGGCCGCCGGTGCACTGCGCACCGATCTGCGCGGTTTGCGCATCGGAATCGTCCGCGAGTTCGACCCCAAAGCGCTGGGCGACCAGATGGATGCGCGCTACCGCGAAGCATACCGCGACCTGGAACGGCTCGGCGCCGAGTTGGTCGACGTCTCGCTCCCGACCGCCGACTACGGGCTCGCGACGTACTACTTAATTGCGCCGGCGGAGTGCTCGTCGAACCTGGCCCGCTTTGACGGCGTGCGGTACGGCCTGCGCGTCGAGGGGCGCGATGTCCGCGACATGTACGAGAAGACGCGCGCGGCCGGCTTCGGCCCGGAGGTCAAGCGCCGCATCCTGATCGGAACCTACGCGCTCTCGAGCGGCTATTACGACGCGTACTACGTGCGCGCGCAGAAGGCGCGCACGCTTATCGCGCGCGACTTCGAACGCGCTTTCGCGCAGTGCGACCTGATCGCGTGCCCGGCCGCAAGCTGCCCGGCCTTCGAGTTCGCTGCCAAGAGCGACCCATACAGCATGTACCTCATGGACTACTACACGATTCCGATGTCGCTCGCCGGACTGCCCGCACTCTCGGTTCCGTGCGGCTGGCTGACGCCCGAGGGCGGTCGCCTGCCGATGCCGCTCGGCCTCCAGTTCGCCGCGCCGCTCTTTGCCGAGAAGCTGCTCCTCGGTGCCGCGCACGCCTACGAGCGCGCCACCAACCACGCGCTCGAGCACAAGCCGGTGCTCCAGGAGGTGCGCGCATGACGCGCGAGTACGAGGCGGTGATCGGCATCGAATGTCACGTCGAGCTGAAGACGGCGACGAAGATGTTCTGCGGCTGCCGCAACGAGTTCGGCGGCGAGCCGAACACCAACGTCTGCCCGGTCTGCTTGGGCATGCCGGGCGCGCTCCCGGTCCCCAACGCCAAGGCGATCGAGCAGATCGTCACTACCGGCCTGGCGTTTGGCTCGGAGATCCCGAGCTTCTCGAAGTTCGATCGCAAAAACTACTTCTATCCCGACATGCCCAAGGATTACCAGATCTCGCAGTACGACATGCCGCTCACCCTCGGCGGCGCGGTGAAGTATTGGCTCGAGGACGGCACGCTCAAAGAGTGCCGCTTGACGCGCATCCACCTCGAAGAAGATACGGGCAAGTCGACGCACGCGGGGTCCGAGGATGGCCGCATCGCCGGCAGCTCGTACACGCTCCTCGATTTCAATCGAGCCGGCGTTCCGCTGATGGAGTGCGTTTCGGAACCCGAGCTGAGCAGCGCGCAGGACGCCACGGCTTACCTCGAGTCGCTGCGCAGGACGCTGCTCGCGCTCGGCGTCAGCGACGTGAAGATGGAGGAAGGCTCCCTTCGCTGCGATGCCAACGTTTCGGTGCGCCCGGCCGGCGCGTCGGAGCTCGGGACGAAAACCGAGATCAAGAATATGAACTCGTTCCGGTCGGTCGAGCGCGCGATCCTTAGCGAGCTACAGCGCCAGATTGACGTGCTCGAGTCGGGCGGCCGGATCGTGCAGGAAACGCGCGGCTGGGATGAGTTCAACGGCGTCACGCACCCGATGCGCAGCAAGGAAGAAGCGCATGACTACCGTTACTTTCCCGACCCCGATCTGGTGCCGCTCGAGGTCGCGCGCGACGCCGTCGCCCGTCTGAAGGCCACGCTTCCCGAGCTTCCCTGGCAGCGATTCGCGCGCTACACCAGCGAATACGGCTTCCATCCCAAACAGACGAATCAGCTGCTCGACAATCTCGCGCTGGCGTCGTACTTCGACGAATGCGTCGCACTCAGCCGCAATCCCCAGCAGTCGAGCAACTTCGTGCTTGGCGATCTCTCGCGGCTTGCCAACGAGAGCGGCGTTGCCGTTGCCGACTCGAAGGTCTCGCCCGAGCATCTTGCCGAGCTGATCGCGCTGGTCGAAGCGAAGAAGGTGAACTCGAAGATCGCCAAAGAGCTGATCGTACGTATGTGGGCGGGCGACGGTTCGCCGGCCGCAATCGTCGAGCGCGACGGTCTCGCGCAGACCAGCGATCCGGCCGCGATCGAAAAGTTCGTCATCGAGGTGCTGGCGGCAAACCAGAGCGTCGTCGCAGATTATAAGGCGGGGAAGAGCAACGTGCTCGGCTTCCTGGTCGGCCAAGTGATGAAAGCCTCGCGGGGCAGGGCCGATCCGGCACTCGTCAACGAGCTGGTGAAGCAGAAGCTTTCCTCTTAAGCCGCCGATGATGCTCGCCGACGCGCGGACGCTCGAGGCCCTCGACTTCGCAAACGTGCGCGACCGCGTCGTCGCGGCGACGCATACCCAACGCGGACGGTCGCTCGCGTACGATCTTGCTCCGTTTTCGGATTTCGAACTGGTGCGCCGCGAGCAGATGCGCACCGAGGCGCTCCGCTCGCTCGCCGCCGGCACCGACTTCAGCGTCATGCCGGCCGTGGAAACCGCGCCGCTCACCGAAGCCGCGGCCGTCGGGCACGCGCTCGCGC
>JBARBD010000073.1:0-11598 GCA_049792675.1 Vulcanimicrobiaceae bacterium
CGCGTCCACGGTCGGGACGATCGCGCAGCGCACCGTCGCCGCGCGGCTGGTCGGGGAGCACTTCGCCGCGATAGATCCAAACCTTCACGCCGATGCGGCCGAAGGTCGTAAACGCTTCGACGTTGGCGTAGTCGATGTCGGCGCGCAGCGTATGCAGCGGCACCTTGCCGTCGTGGTTCTGCTCGGTGCGCGCGATCTCGGCGCCACCCAGGCGTCCGGAGACCTGCACTTTAATTCCGCGCGCTCCGGCCCGCATCGAACGCATGATCGCCTGCTTCATGGCGCGCCGAAAGGCGATGCGCTTCTCGAGCTGGTCAACGATGTTCTGCGCAACCAAACGCGCGTCGAGCTCGGGATGCTGGATCTCCATGACGTTGACCGCGATGGTTTTGCCGGTCAGCTGCTCGAGGTTCTTGCGGATGTCGTCAATGCCGACGCCGCGCTTGCCGATGATGATACCCGGCTTGGCGGTGTTGACGATGACGCGCGCCTGATTGGCGCGCCGCTCGATCTCGATCTTGCTGATCGAAGCCGAGCGCATCCAGCGACCGAACGACTTGCGGATCGCGACGTCCTCGTGCAGCCAGTCGACGTAATGCTTCTTCTCGAACCAGCGGCTGTCCCAAGTCCGCGTGATCCCCAGGCGCATGCCGACCGGATGAATCTTCTGTCCCATTAAGCTCCCTTAGCGCTTGCAGTACGCTTGCGCGCGCTTTGCTTCTTGCGCGCCGGACGCGCCGCCGCAGCGGCCGGAGCGGCTCGGCGAGTCGTCTTGGCCGCCTGAACCGACGCGCCGGGCCGTTTCTTGCTCGGCTTGGGCGGCGTCTCGCTGACGATCACGGTCACGTGCGAGAGGCGCTTGCGCTTGAATGCAGCCCGCCCTTGCGCGCGCGGGTCGAGGCGTTTGGTGAAGCGGCCGCCCGGGCCGCCATCCACGGTGATCCGCGTGATGTACAGCTCGTCGGCGTTCATGTCGTGGTTGTTGCCGGCGTTCGCCGCGGCGCTGCGTACGAGCTTCGAGATCGGCTCGGCCGCGTAGACTTCGGCAAACTTCAGCAATACCAGCGCCTCGCGCACGCTCTTGCCGCGAATCGCATCGGCGACACGGCGAAGCTTGCGCGGAGCGGTGCGAACGAAGCGCAGGTGCGCGACCGCCTGAGGGGCGTGGTCGGTCACGTTTTCACCGTCGCTTTGTCGCCGCCGTGTCCGCGGAAGTGCCGCGTCGGCGCGAACTCGCCCAGCTTGTGGCCGACCATGTTCTCGGTAACGTAGACCGGGATGTGGGTCTTGCCGTTGTGCACGCCGATGGTGTGGCCGACCATCGCCGGCAGTACCGTCGAGGCGCGGCTCCAGGTCTTGATCACGCGCCGCTCGCGCGTCTCGTTGAGCTTCTCGATCTTATCCACGAGATGGTCGGCCACGAACGGGCCCTTTTTTAGCGAGCGCCCCATCTATTTCGAACCCCGTTTGCGGACGATCATCTTGGCGGTGCGTTTGTTACGGCGCGTCTTCTTGCCCATCGTCATCTGACCCCAAGGCGTTGTGGGAGGACGTCCCGAGGTCGAGCGCGCCTCGCCGCCGCCGTGCGGATGGTCGACCGGATTCATCGCAATGCCGCGCACGCTCGGGCGCTTGCCGAGGTGGCGCGAGCGCCCGGCCTTGCCGATCACTTGGTTCTCGTGCTCGATGTTGCCGAGCTGTCCGATCGTCGCGCGGCAGTTGATGTGAATTTTGCGGACTTCGCCCGAGGGCATGCGGACCTGCGAGTACTCGTCTTCCTTGGCCATCAGCTGCGCCGCGACGCCCGCCGAGCGCACCAGCTTGCCGCCCTCTCCCGGACGCAGTTCCACGTTGTGGATCACGGTGCCGACCGGAATGTTCTTGATCGGGAGCGCGTTGCCGATCTTAATGTCGGCGTTGGGTCCGGACTCCAGCACGTCGCCGATCTTCAGACCCAGCGGCGCCAGGACGTAGCGTTTGTCGCCGTCGCGATAATGGAGCAGCGCGATCCGGCACGAACGGTTCGGATCGTATTCGATCGTGGCAACTTTGGCCGGCACGCCGTCTTTACCGCGTTTGAAGTCCATGATGCGATAGATCCGGCGCGTTCCGCCGCCGCGATGGCGCACGGTGATGTGACCGTTGTTGTTGCGGCCCGAATGCTTCTTGCGAACTTCGGTCAGCGACCGCTCCGGCGCGACCTTGGAGAGCTCGGAGAAATCGGGCGTCGTAATAAACCGCCGGCCGGGCGAAGTCGGCCGGTACTTCTTAACGGGCACGCTTCACCTCGCTGCGGAGCGCTTTACTGCTCAAAGTAGTTCACCCCGCCCAGCTCGATCTTCTGACCGGGTTTGATCGTCACGACCGCCTTTTTAAAGTCGTTCGTCTTGCCTTTGGTGCGCATGCCTCGGCGCGCGAACGTCCGCGCCTTGCCGCGTACGTTAATGGTGTTCACATTGAGGACGTTGACCTTGAAGATCTCCTCGATCGCGTGGCGGATTTGCGTCTTGGTCGCGTGCGGGTGCACCACGAAGGTGTACTGCTGGACCAGCGCGTCGCCCATCGACTTCTCGGTGATGCGCGGGGCAACGATCACGTCACGCGCGTCCATCGGATGCTCCCTTCTGCCCTTGCGCGAGGCGCGCGTTGAGGCGCTCGTAGGCGGCCATCGTGAAGAAAATGCGTTCGTAGCGAAGCACGTCTTTGACGTCGAGCGCACCGTCGTGCGTGACGGCGACGCGTTGGAGGTTCCGGCTCACACGCTCGATGTCGGGGGCGTGGGCTTCGTCCACGCGGAAGACGACCAGGGTGGTCGGACCGCTGCGCGCAGCCTTGGCGCTCCCGAAGAGCAGTTCGGCGAACCGCGCGGTCTTGGATATTTCGAAATCGGTCGCATCGAGCAACGTGACCGCGTCGCTGCGAAACCGGTCGGCGAGCGCGGCGACGAACGCGAGACGGCGCTCCTTCTTATTGAGGCCTTCGACGAAGCTGCGCGGCTGCGGTCCGAAGACGACGCCGCCGTGCCGCCACTGCGGCGAACGGATCGAGCCTTGACGGGCGCGTCCGGTACCCTTCTGGCGCCAGGGTTTGCGGCCGCCGCCGGCGACTTCGTCGCGCTTTTTGGTCGACGCGGTTCCGGCGCGGGGATTAGCAAACTCGCGGTGGACGGCGCGAAAGACGACGTCGAGCTTGCCGCTGAAGTCGCGTTCGAAAATCGGCGGCGTTTCGACCTGCTTGAGCACCTTGCCGCTGGCGTCGATGATGTTGGGCATTTAGCTCTCGGCTTTACGCGTCTTGACGCTCTGACTGACCATGACCAGCGCGTTCTTGCTGCCGGGCACCGGGCCGCGCACGAGCAGCAGATTGCGCTCGGCATCGGCGCGGACGACCTCGAGATTCTGCAGCGTCGTGCGATCGACGCCGTAGTGTCCCGGGCGCCGGCTTCCCTTGACCACGCGGCCGGCGTTGGTGTCGCCGTTCGAGGCCGGCTGCCGGTGGATCATCGAGCCGTGGCTTGCGCCGCCGCCGCTAAAGTTGTGGCGTTTGATGCCGCCGCTAAAACCGTGTCCCTTCGATATGCCGACGACGTCCACGCGGTCACCCGGTTCGAATGCCGCAACCGTTACGCTGTCGCCGGGCTTGAGCTCTTCGGATCCGATCCGAAACTCGCGCACGAACCGCGCTGGTTCGACGCCCATCTTCTTGAAGTGTCCGGCGAGCGGCTTCGTTAGACGTCCGCGCTTGACCGACTCGAAGCCTAACGCCACGGCATCGTAGCCGTGCGTCTCTTTGGTGCGGCGTTCCACGACCGTGCAGGGACCAGCCGCAATCACCGTGACCGGCACGCTCCGCCCGTCATCGGTGAAGACGCTCGTCATCCCGACTTTACGGCCCAGGATATTTTTCACGACCCTCGTCTTTCGAAGCCCCCGAACGCGGGGAGAGATTATGTACACGGAGCCAGGCGTACTGGTCCGTTCTCTACGCCGGCGCGCCAAAAGCGCGGACCGGCGTGGACCACAACTTACGCAGTTTATCAGGGGGCGAGGCCCTCGTCAAGGATTTCGCGAGCGCCCTTACGTGAAGGCGCCCAGCCCCGTAATCTCCTTGCCGACGATCAGCGCGTGCATCTCGCTCGTCCCTTCGTAGGTGAGGACCGACTCGAGGTTGTTCATGTGCCGGATCACCGGGTATTCGAGCGTCACGCCGTTGGCGCCGAGAATCGTCCGCGCCTCGCGGGCGATCGCGAGCGCTTCGCGCACGTTGTTGAGCTTGCCGAGGCTGACCTGCGCGGGGTGGAGACGGCCCTGCTCCTTCGCCCGCCCGAGGTGCAGCGCAAGCAGCGTTCCTTTGTTCAGCTCGAGCAGCATGTTGACCAGCTTGGCCTGGGTGAGCTGATAGGCGGCGATCGGGCGGTCGAACTGGATACGCTCCTTGGCGTAGGCGAGCGCCGTCTCGTAGCAGCTGCGCGCGGCGCCCATCGAGCCCCAGACGATGCCAAACCGCGCCTCGTTCAAGCAGGCAAGCGGCGCGCCGAGACCGGCAGCCGCGGGTAACTGCGCGTCGGCCGGAAGCCGGCAACCTTCGAGGATCAATTCGCTGGTGATCGAGGCGCGCAGCGAGAGCTTGCGGTGGATGTCGTTGGCGGTAAAACCCTTGCTCTCGCGCGGCACGATGAAGCCGCGAATCCCGTCATCGGTCTGCGCCCAGACGATCGCGAGGTCGGCGATCGAGCCGTTCGTGATCCACATCTTGGTGCCGTCGAGCACCCAATCGGAGCCGTCGCGTCGCGCGCGAGTGCGCATTCCCCCCGGATTGCTGCCGAAGTCCGGCTCGGTCAAACCGAAGCATCCGATCAGCTCGCCGCGCGCCATCGCCGGGAGCCACCGCTGCTTCTGCGATTCGTCTCCAAAGCGGTAGATCGCGTACATCGCGAGCGAGCCTTGCACCGATGCGAAACTGCGCACGCCCGAGTCGCCCGCCTCCAGCTCCAAGCAGGCGATTCCGTAGGCGACCGCGCCGGCGCCGGCACAGCCGTAGCCCTGGAGGTGCATGCCGAGCAAGCCGAGGCTGCCGAGCTCGCGCCCGAGCTCGCGCGGAAGCACGCCTTCTTCGAACCACTCCGCGACGTTGGGCAGCACGCGCGCCTGCACCCAACTACGCGTCGTCTCGCGAATCAGCCGCTCTTCATCTGAGAGCTGGTCCGAGAGGGCGATGAAATCGACGGGGTTGGGCGCTTGCACGGCGGATCGAGCGGAGGCCGCCGGCGCTAACGCTTCAGAACGCGCGCAAGCTTATCGAAGAGGGCCTCGGTCGAGCGTTCGAACTGATCTTCGAAGCGGCGCCAAAGCAGGCGTCCGTCGGTCTCGGAAAGCTGCGCGTCAACGCGGTACTCGACCAGCGTCTCTTTGCCTTCGCTGCCGAGATGAAAGCCGTGCGTTCCGTCAACGCCTTCGTTTTGAAACCGCCAGACGATGCGATCTTCGGAGACCGCCTCGTCGAGCACCGCGTGGATGCCGAGATGCCACTCCTCGGTGCGCCCCGGCACGAGCGGTCCCGGAGAGCGCATGAACGGCTGCGATGCGAACGGCCAGATTTGATCGCCCGACGTACCCATCTCCTCAAGCAGATGGTAGATACGCCGCTTTGTGCCGTGGAACGTGCGCGACCGGAGTTCGTGGAGCTCGATGGGCATGGCTCGGTCGTTCGCTTACCGAAGCGCCACGACCCCCACGGCGCCGGAGAGCACGATCAGCAGCGGTGCGCTGAGTTTACCGCGCAACATCAGCAGCGTCACCACCGCCGTCACGGTGTAGGCAATCGCGCTCATCGGGGCACCGCGGGCAATCGTCCAAACGCTCGACCAGACCAGCCCGACGATCGCGGGGGCGAGCCCCTGCGAGATCGTTGCCCGCCACGGCGACGCGGCGAGCCGCGCCCAGATCACGTCGAAGCCGACCAGCATCAAACTCGACGGTACGAACATCCCGATCGTTGCCGCAGCCGCACCGAGCAGCGGGGTTTGCGGCGTCGCCGCATAGCCGATCAGCGCCGCGAATATCGTCGTCGGTCCGGGGACGAGCTTCCCGATCGTGTAGAACTGCGTGAACTGCGGGGACGTTACCCAGTGATAGTTCGTCACCGCATC
Source organism: Vulcanimicrobiaceae bacterium (assembly GCA_049792675.1). Taxonomy (GTDB): domain Bacteria; phylum Vulcanimicrobiota; class Vulcanimicrobiia; order Vulcanimicrobiales; family Vulcanimicrobiaceae; genus Cybelea. Next base: position 6,149 of record JBARBD010000073.1, read on the forward strand.
GGTGTGCATTTGCGGAATGATGCCCTTGCCGCCGCCGAAGCCCAGGATTGAGAGCTGCGAGAAGACCCAGAGCAGGTGCAGGAGGGTCTCGGCCGACTTATCCATGCGCCTTCTTCCGCACGCGCAAGCGCTCGTGCACGATGCCCGCGCCGCCGAAGAGCGCGAGCACGACCAACAGCGGCATCTTCAAAAACGAGACGACCAGGGCGGTAACGACGAGCAACGCCAATTTCACCCAATCGCCGCGCTCGTCCCACGTCAACTCGATCGCGTTGGCGAGCGTCAAGCCGACGGCGCCGGCGGCGCAGCCGCGCAGCGCGCCCGAGACGTATGGGTTCGACGCGTACTTAAAGTAGAGGGCGCCCGCGATCAGCACGATGACGAACGGCGGGATGGAGGCGCCCAGGAACGCGGCGATCGCGCCGGGGATGCCGCGAACGCGCTGGCCGCAGTAGATCGCGAGGTTCAAGACGTTCGGCCCGGGGAGAACTTGCGAGATCTCCAGGCCGTCCATGAAGCCGTCGGCGTCGAGCCAGCCGCGCGACGTGACTTGTTGGCGGATGCTGGCCTTCTGACCGCCGCCGAACGCGGTCGCGGTTATTGCGGCGAAGGCTAGCGCAATATTGAGCAGCGATGGGCGCGCATCAGCCGGCATCCGGCAGCGGCCCGTCGACGACTGGCGCGGTGTGCTTACCCGAGAGGATGTGGATGTGTACGTGCTCGGTGTGCTGGTACGGCGGCAGGACGCCCATTCGGATCAGGAAGCCTTGCTCGCACAGACCGAGCTTCAGGGCGACCTTCTGAATCCCGGCGATCAGGTGGTGCCAAATCTTCGCATCGCCGAGACCGAGGTCGAGAATCGTGGGAACCCACTTCTTGGGAATGATCACGACGTGGATCTCCCACCACTCCGCCTTGCTTTGATCGATATTGTGACGGAACGCGAAGACGTCTTCGTCTTCGTAGACGACCTCGTCGGCCTTCGCGCGCGTGCCGTCGAGCCGTCCGCGGAACGTGTGCTCGGGATCGGGCTTCTCCCAAGTCTGCTGTTCCGGGCTGCAAATCATCTGTGAAACCCACTCTGCCATGAAGCGCTGGCTTCAGGCGTAGCGGGCAGGCGTCCTGTTGGCCTCGGCTGAAAAAAGCGGTCCATGGCTGCCGAAAGCGCGCGAAAGACCCTCACCGCTGCCAAACTCTTGGGCGCCGGGCCGAAGTGGTCGAAGGAGCCGAAGCACTGGGAGAAGGTCGTCGGCTCGAACGAGGTCGTCTACGAAGACCGTCACGTCGTCGTCTTCCACGATCCCGAGGACGAAGAGCAAGAGTCGCAGCGCGATGCCGGCGAGATTCGCCTGACGCTGCTGTGCAAGAAAGAGGGCGTCGAGAGCCTGATGGATCTCGGCGTCGCCGACGAGACGCTCAACGCCGCGATCCTCTACGGCATCCAGCAGGCAGCGCTGCACTTAGGCCTCGAGAAGAAGGGTTTCGAAGTGCGCGCGCACGTCTATCCGCCGCTGCAGCATCGCCCCGAGCTCGCCTTTAAGATTCGCTCCGGCAAACCGCCGAAGAGCTAGGCCTTGAGTTCGATGTCCACGCCGGCCGGAAGGTCGAGGTGCATCAGCGCATCCATCGTCTTCGGCGAAGCCTGCAAGATATCGATCAGCCGCTTGTGGGTGCGCATCTCGAAGTGCTCGCGCGACTTCTTATCGTTGTTCGTCGAGCGCTGAACGCAGAAACGGTTGATCTCGGTCGGCAGCGGAACGGGCCCGCTGACGAACGCGCCGGTACGTTTGGCGGTCTCGACGATCCGCTCGGCCGACTGATCGAGGACCTTGTGGTCGTACGCCTTGAGGCGTATCCGAATCATCTGTTTCGCCATGGTTGCCTTCCGGTTACTCTGCGACCGCGGTCACGACGCCCGCGCCGACGGTCCGGCCGCCCTCGCGGATCGCGAAGCGAAGCCCCTCTTCGCACGCGATCGGCATGATCAGCTCGACGTCCATCTGGACGTTGTCGCCGGGCATCACCATTTCGACACCGTCGGGCAGCTTGATCGTGCCCGTGACGTCGGTCGTGCGGAAGTAGAACTGCGGACGGTCGTTTGCAAAGAAGGGCGTGTGGCGACCGCCTTCGTCTTTGGAGAGGACGTAGACTTCGGCTTTGAACTTCTTGTGCGGCTTGACCGAGCCGGGCTTGGCGAGGACCTGGCCGCGCTCGATCTCGTTGCGGTCCACGCCGCGCAGCAGCACGCCGATGTTGTCGCCCGCGATGCCCGAATCGAGCAGCTTGCGGAACATCTCGATGCCCGTGACGACGGTCTTCTTGGTCTCCTCTTTGAGCCCGACGATCTCGACCTCTTCGCCGACCTTCACCTGACCGCGCTCGACGCGCCCGGTGCCGACCGTACCGCGGCCGGTGATCGTAAAGACGTCTTCGACCGGCATCAGGAAGGGCTTGTCGACCTCGCGCTGCGGCTGGGGAATGTAGTCGTCGATCGTATCCATCAGCTTGAAGATCGGATCCGCATCGGGATCGCCATGTTTGCCGCTCGAGTTGAGCGCCTTGAGCGCGGAGCCGCGAATGATCGGCGTATCGTCGCCCGGGAACTCGTATTTGGTCAGCAGCTCGCGAATCTCCAGCTCGACCAGCTCGAGCAGCTCTTCGTCGTCCACCATGTCCACCTTATTAAGGAAGACGATGATCCGGGGCACGCCGACCTGGCGCATCAGGAGGATGTGCTCGCGAGTCTGCGGCATCGGCCCGTCGGTCGCGGCGACGACCAGCACGGCACCGTCCATCTGGGCGGCGCCCGTGATCATGTTCTTGATGTAGTCCGCGTGGCCCGGGCAATCGACGTGCGCGTAGTGGCGCTTCGTCGTCTCGTACTCTTGGTGCGAGATCGCGATCGTAATGCCGCGCTCTTTCTCCTCGGGCGCGTTATCGATCTGGTCGACGCCGACTTTTTGCGCCAGCCCCTCGGTCGACAGGCAATGCATGATTGCCGCGGTCAGCGTCGTTTTTCCGTGGTCGACGTGACCGGTCGTTCCGATGTTGACGTGGGGCTTGTTGCGCTCGAACTTTTGCTTGGCCATCTTTTTCCTTTCAAATCTGCGTCGCGGCGCGAGACCCTCATCTCTGAGGGATTCCTTGAGTCCACGGGGCCAGGCGTTTCACCGCCGCTGGGGCCTCACGAGGTAAACGCCCCCATGCAGGGGGCGCCACGACCCCGGAATAGTATCAGGCGCGGCCCAACGCTGTCAACGGAAGCGAGCCTCGCTTTAAGCCGGCGCGAGTTTCTTGCCGGCGGACTTTGCGACGATCTCTTCCTCGATCGTTTTCGGCGCCTTTTCGTAGTGCGCAAACTCCATCGTGTAGGTCGCGCGTCCTTGCGTCGCCGAGCGCATGTCGGTCGCGTACCCGAACATCTCGGAGAGCGGGACGTGGGCGGTAATCACCTGCGCGCCGCCCGGCGCTTCCTCGGTCGCGTGAATCGCGCCGCGCCGGCGGTTGAGGTCGCCGTTGATCGCGCCCATGTACTCTTTGGGCGTCGTCACTTCGACCTTCATGATCGGCTCGAGCAGGATCGGGCCGGCGGCGCGGTTCGCCTCTTTCCACGCCATAGACGCCGCGATCTTGAACGCCATCTCCGAGGAGTCGACGTCGTGGTAGGAACCGTCGAACGCCTCGGCCTTGAAGTCCATGACCGGGAAGCCGGCGAGTACGCCGCTCGTGGCCGACTCACGGATGCCCTCTTGGACCGCCTTGGCGTACTCCTTGGGAATCGTGCCGCCGACGATCTTCCACTCGAAGACGAACCCGGTGCCCGGCGGTTGCGGCTGCACGCGCAGCCACACGTCGCCGTACTGGCCCTTGCCCCCGGTCTGGCGGACGAAGCGCCCTTCCTTTTCGACCGTCTTCGTGATGGCTTCCTTATATGCAACCTGCGGCTTGCCGACGTTGGCCTCGACCTTGAACTCGCGGCGCAAGCGATCGAGGATGATCTCGAGATGCAGCTCGCCCATCCCGGCGATGATCGTCTGCTGCGTCTCCTCGTCGGTGCGCATGCGGAAGGTCGGGTCTTCCTGGGCCAGGCGCGCGAGCGCCAAGCCGAGCTTGTCTTGGTCGGCCTTGCTCTTGGGTTCGATCGCCTGGTGGATGACCGGCTCCGGGAACGTGATTGACTCGAGCGCAATCGGGGAGCGCTCGTCGCAGAGCGTATCGCCGGTGCGCGTGTCGGAGAGCCCGACCGCCGCGGCAATATCGCCCGCACCGATCGAGTCGATGTCTTCGCGATGGTTGGCGTGCATGCGCAGGATGCGTCCGATGCGCTCTTTGCGACCGGTGCGCGAGTTCAGCACGTAGCTGCCCTTGTTGAGCACGCCCGAGTAGACGCGGAAGTAGCTTAGGTTCCCGTACGGATCGGTCGCGATCTTGAAAGCCAGCGCGCAGAACGGCTCGCTGTCGTCGGGCTTGCGCGAGACCTCGCCGCCGCCTTTGGGGTCGCGCCCGACGATCGCCTTGGCCTCGAGCGGCGACGGCATGTACTCGACGATCGCGTCGAGCAGCGGCTGAACGCCTTTGTTCTTGAAGGCCGAGCCGCACAGCATTGGAAGCACGGTGCCTTCGATCGTGGCTTTGCGCAGCGCGGTCTTCATGCGGTCGATCGGGAGCTCTTTGCCCTCGAAGAACATCTCGAGCAGCTCGTCGTCTTGCTCGGCGATCGCCTCGACCAAGTTCTTGCGCCACTGCATCGCCAGCTCGCGCAGCTCGCCTTCGACCTCTTCCCCTTGGGCCGTCGTCGACCCGAGATCGTCCGTGTAGACGATCGTCTTCATCGTGAAGAGGTCCACGACGCCTTTGAACTTGTCCTCGGCGCCGATCGGCACTTGGATCGGAACCGCCCGCGCCCCGAGGCGCTCGCGGATCTTCTCGACGACGTTGAAGAAGTCGGCGCCGACGCGGTCCATCTTGTTGACGAAGATGATCCGCGGCACCTTATACTTGTTGGCTTGGCGCCAGACCGTTTCGGACTGCGGCTGCACCGCGGCGACCGAGTCGAAGAGCGCGACCAGGCCGTCGAGGACGCGCAGCGAGCGCTCGACCTCGACCGTGAAGTCCACGTGGCCCGGCGTGTCTATGATATTGATGCGCGTGTCGCGCCAGGTCGTCGCCGTTGCCGCCGAAGTGATCGTGATGCCGCGCTCCTGCTCCTGAACCATCCAGTCCATCGTCGCCGCGCCGTCGTGCACTTCGCCCATCTTGTGCACGCGGCCGGTGAAGAAAAGGATGCGTTCGGTACAGGTCGTCTTACCGGCGTCGATGTGCGCGGCAATGCCGATGTTCCTCGTTCGCTCGAGCGGATATTCCCTTGCAGCCATGGTGTCGTTTTTTAGTTCAGATTACCAGCGATAATGCGCGAAGGCTTTGTTCGCCTCGGCCATCTTGTGCGTGTC
>JBARBD010000074.1:0-1500 GCA_049792675.1 Vulcanimicrobiaceae bacterium
CTCCCGCTGAACCGGCCTAATGCGCAAGCCAAGCCGGCGCACCACTGCCGCAAACTTTGGTTTCTTGAAGGCTCCAGCCTAGCCGGTTATCCTCTATGCAGCCGCAAAATCCTCACCCTCCTCCTACCCTGCACGCAAAGGAGCTTGCACGCACGGATGGGCAGGCGCAGCCAGCCTCGTAAGCCAGTCGAAGTTCCCGTACGCATTTTCGGCACCGACAGCCACGGTCAGGTTTTTTCTGAAAAAGTTTCGACCGTCAACGTCAGCCGCAAGGGTGCGGAACTCGCCGGAGTTCGTCCCGACCTCGGCCTCGACGAAATCGTCGGCCTCACCTACGGTGCGAATCGCGTGCACTTCCGCGTGAAATGGATCGGCGCACCCGGCACGCCCCGAGCCGGCCACGTAGGCCTGCTCAACATCGCCCCCGAAAAACCGCTGTGGGATTTCCCCCTGCCCGCCGACACCAAAGACGAGTTCCGCGCAACGGCAGCCGACAACCGCAAGCACCCGCGCTACCGCTGCCAGAATTCAATCGAGATTCACGTCCCCGAAGGCCCATCTTTTTGGGGCAGAGTCGCCGACCTCAGCCTGAGCGGATGCTACGTCGAAATTCCCATCCCTCTCGAACTCGGCAAAAAACTAAAAGTCGGCATCTGGTTCGGACAAATCAAAGCCTGGGCCGACGCTCGCGTAGCCCATCGAACCCCCGGCGTAGGCGTCGGCCTGATGTTCACCACAGTTTCCGAGAAGGACCTCGAGCAGATTCGACGCTATCTCGAAACTCTCTCCCCCTTCGCCAAAATCCCATTCCGCACCGCCGCCGCGACCCCAACAAAATTCTAGCGGCACACACGCGAATCGCACCCCATGTGGGTGCCCCACGTCTCGCCTTTGATACGTGGGGATTTTTAAATTTCGAAGGAGTTAGGATTCTGAATTTCTATTCTGAAGTTTGAATTGGAACTGTTCCGGGTGCCCCATTCTAACGTCTCGCAGTTTGCGACGTTAAAATGGGGATTTTGATTGTGTACTTTGAATTGCTCGGAAATCTTCGAAACTACTTCTCCCGCAGCTTCCTAGATTTCTCTTCGACACCCCGAGCCAGCTTCTCCTTGTGCGCATCCAGCTTCTTCACTATAGAAGCATCCCCCAAAGCAATCATCTGCGCCGCCAGAATCCCCGCATTCGTCGCTCCCGGCTTCCCAATCGCCACCGTCGCCACCGGAATCCCCGCCGGCATCTGCACCGTCGCCAGCAACGAATCCATCCCCTGCAGCGAAGTCGAAGGAATCGGCACTCCAATCACCGGCAAAGTAGTGTGCGCCGCAATCACTCCCGCAAGATGCGCCGCCCCACCCGCTCCCGCAATAATCACCCGTATCCCGCGCCCCGCAGCCTTCCGCGCGAACTCCGCAGTCCGCTCCGGCGACCGGTGCGCCGAAGTCACATCCATCTCATACTCAATCCCAAACTCCTCCAGCGCCTTCCCCGCCTCGCGCA
>JBARBD010000075.1:0-1871 GCA_049792675.1 Vulcanimicrobiaceae bacterium
GCGTCGTCGTCGACCGCGATCCGGTCGCGTGCGCCCGCAGCGGCGTAGAATCCGGCCGGCGTCGTCTCGTCGGCGCGCGCCGGCGAGGCGAGCGATGCAAAAGCGTGCAGACCGAAGAGCGCCGGGGAAGCGATCGCGACCGCGAGCGTCGCGGCGATGGCGACCGCCGTCTGATAGGGCAGCGTGCGTTTGGTGATCGTATCGTTCGGCACGCCGGTGAAGTTCGCGATCCACACGTTTCCGGTATTCGTCGGGTCGCAGACGTTCTGCACTTGCACGACGGCCATGATCGCGGCGACCAAAATGACCGGCGGCAGCACGTGCGCGGTCAGCAGCACGGTGAAGACCGCAATTCCCACGCCGAACGGGTTGAGCGGCCCGCGGTAGAGCGCGAGCGGGCTTGCGACGCCGAAGAGCGCCACGTACGCCACCGGGTTTGCGAGCCAGCCGCCGGCGACGAGCGGCTGGAGCGCCGCTGCGAACCGCGGCTCTTTGGTTGCGATCAGGAGCATGCCGATGCCCATGAAGAGCAAGACCGCCGGAGCGACGTCCTCGACGCCGCGGATGGCGGCCGCGACGAGCCGCTGGATCGCTTCGCTCGGACGCGTCGTCAAAACGCCGTAGACCGCCGCGATGACGAACGCCGGGGCAGCCTCGATGTGGAACGCGTAGTAGAGCAGCAGCGGAAGCACCGGCGTCAAGAGCGCGACGGCCGGAACGCGACGGCGCTCCTGCGGCGCCTCCGCGGCGACCGCCCAGGTCGCATAGCCGCGCTCGCGGCGGAACGAGATCGCGGCGTAGACGACCAGCGCGACCGCGTCGATCAGCGCGAGCACGATCGCGTAGCGGACCAGCTGATCTTGCGAAACGCCGAAGTACTTGGTGTAAAACGTCCAGTTCGCGATGTTGAAGATGTAGCCGAGGGCGAAGCCCATCAGAAAGAGGGTCGCGGCGATCGTCCGCGGCACGCCGGCGGTCATCATGATCGGCAAGACGATCGTCGCAACCATAATGATGCCGCCGAGCCCCGAGAGCGAGGTAAAGAGCAGCGCGACGATCGCGCAGAAGACGATCGCCAGCAAGAACGGCCGTTCGCCGCCGTACTCGGCGGCGAAATCCACGATCGCGCGCGCGATCCCGGTGTCGATCGTCACCCGCCCAAGCAGCGCGCCGAAGACGACCGCGACGTAGACCGGCGCGAGCGCAACCGCGCCGCCGGTAACGATCCCGCCGAGGTCGACGAACGGCACGCCGGCGACGAGCGACATCGCGATCGCCATCGCGGGCACGGCGACGAGCGCCGGCATCGCGCGCCGGTACATCATCACGGCGAAGAACGCGAAGACCAGCAGAATTAGCGCGGCGCTCAACGTTCTATTCCGCTTTGGGCGAGACGACGCTCGAGAACGGCGGGAGCGCGTTGGTCTGCAGATACTGGCGCGTGACGCCGTAAAACGCGTCGGCGTCGCGGATCGCCTGCTGCGCCGCCAGATGATAGCGTTCGAGGTTGGCGTCCAGGTGGCCGTCGCGGCTCTCGTATTTCCAAGCACGCGCGTAGAGCGGCGCGAGCTCTTCGTAGGCGTCGCGCAGCTCCCACATCCAGTAACGGCTCCAGAAGAGGTCGCGCAGCGTCCGGTCGCGATCGGTCGCCGCATGCGCGATCGCGTCGGCGTACATCGCCCGGACTTCGGCGTCTATTTGAAACGTGCGCGCGAGCACGTCGTAGCGGCGCGCCGCGAGCAAAATCACGGCGGCCGCGTTGGCGTGCAAGGGCGGCGTCTTGAAGTAGCGATCGGTTTCGACCGCTTCGGCCAGGAGGCGTACCTGGCGCAGATCCACGTTCGCCGCTTGCGCCGCGGCCGCCGGGTTGA
>JBARBD010000076.1:0-8235 GCA_049792675.1 Vulcanimicrobiaceae bacterium
CATCGCCGTGGCGCCGAGCGATCCGCGCACGATCTACGTCGGCACCGGCGAAGCCGACATGCGCTCCGACATCGCCTACGGCAACGGCGTCTATAAATCGACCGACGGCGGGCGCACCTGGTCGCACATCGGTCTGGCTAGCACGTATCAGATCGGCTCGATCGTCGTCGATCCGCACGACCCCAACGTCGTCTACGTCGCGGCGCTCGGCCATCCGTACGCGGCCAACCCCGAGCGCGGCGTCTTCAAGACGACCGATGGCGGAAAGACGTGGAGCAAGGTGCTCTACAAAGACGCCGACACTGGAGCGATCTCGCTCGCGATGGAGCCCGGCAATGCGAACGTCGTGTACGCCGCGCTCTGGCAGACGCGCCGCCCGCCCTGGAACGTCTATCCCCCCTCGAACGGCCCCGGCAGCGGGCTCTACAAATCGTCCGACGGCGGCGCGACGTGGATGCAGCTCAGCGCCGGGCTTCCCGCCCGCGTCGGTCACATCGGGCTCTCGATCTCGCCGGCCGCACCGCATCGCGTCTACGCGATGGTGGATAGCGCGCCCGGCCAGGGCGGCGTCTATCGTTCCGACGACGCCGGCGCGACGTGGATGCACGCCGACGGCGAAGCGCGCATCTGGCAGCGCGGCTGGTATTTTGGCGGAATCACCGCCGATCCGCGCAACCCCGACGTCGTCTACGTGATGAACACCGCGACCTATCGCTCGACCGACGGCGGAAAGAGTTTCGACGCACTCATCGGCGACCCGACCGGCGACGACTTTCACACGCTCTGGATCGATCCGGGCGATGCGACGCACATGATCCTCGGGAGCGACCAGGGCGTGGTCGTGAGCGTCAACGGCGCGAAGACGTGGAGCTCTTGGTATAACCAGCCGACGGCGCAGTTCTACCACATCGCGACCGACGACGCGTTTCCGTACAACGTCTACGGCGCGCAGCAAGATTCCGGCGCGGTGATGCAGACGACCCGAAGCAAGTACGGCGCGATCTCGCAGCAAGATTTTCGCCCGATCTCGGTCGGCGGCGAGAACGGCATGCTCGCGCCGGATCCAAAACGTCCGGGCGCCGTCTACGGCGACTCAAGCGGACAGGGCGGCCCGACGGTGACGCGCGAGATTCCCGTGACCGGATGGGAAGAGAACCTGGATCCGGTCGTCGACCACCCCGGAACGGTCTGGCGCAATACGTGGACGCTTCCGCTCGCGTTCTCGCCGGCCGATCGCACGTCGCTCTACTTCGGGCACCAGAACGTCTTTCGTTCGCGCGACGGCGGCAAGACGTGGAAGATCGTCAGCCCCGACCTCTCGCGCCCCGATGCCGGAACGCCGCCGAACCTCGACGCGCCGACGCTCGCCGACAACAACAACGTGAACCGCCACGGCGTGGTCTATGCGATCGCCCCCTCGCCGCTGCGCGCCGATCTCGTCTGGGCCGGCACCGACGACGGCAATATCTGGGTCACGCGCGACGACGCGCGTACCTGGCAGAACGTCACGCCGCCGGCGCTGACGCCGTGGAGCAAGGTCGGGATCGTCGAGGCTTCGCACTTCGACCCCGCCGTCGCGTACGCCGCGATCGATCGCCACCGCCTCGACGATTACAAGCCGTATATCTATCGCACGCGCGACGGCGGCGCGACCTGGACCGCGATCGCAAGCGGTATCCCGGACGGCTCGTTCGTCAACGCCGTTCGCGAGGACCCCAAGCAGCGCGGGCTGCTCTACGCCGGAACCGAGAAGGGCGTCTACGTTTCGTTCGACGACGGCGCGAACTGGCAGCCGTTGCAACTCAACCTGCCGGTCACATCGGTACGCGATCTCGCGGTGCACGGCGACGACCTCGCGATCGCGACGCACGGCCGGTCGTTCTGGGTGATGGACGACGTCGCACCGCTGCGTCAGATGGCCGACGCGGCCTCGGCGCTGCGCGCGGGCGAGAGCGTCTACCTCTTCGCGCCGGCGCCGGCGTATCGTTTGCGGCCGGGGAACCAGGAGGGAACGCCGCTGCCGCTCGACGAGCCGCAGAGCCCGAACGCGCCGACCGGCCTCTACGTCGATTACTACCTCAGCGACGTGCCGCACACGCCGGTCGTCATCGAGATCCGCGCCGCCGACGGCAGCGTCGTGCGCCGCTGGTCGAGCGCCGAGAAACCCAAAGCGGTCGACCCGAAGTCGGTCGCCTACACGCCCCACTGGATTGCCGAGAATGCCGTGCCGCCGGCCACGGCCGGCGCGCACCGCTTCGTCTGGGATCTGAACCAGGGCTCCTCCGACGGGCCGCTCGCGCCGCCCGGCACGTATACGGTCGCGTTGAGCGCGAACGGCAAGACCTACACGCAGACGGCGCGCGTCTTACCCGATCCGCGCCTCGCCGCGAGCAACGCCGAGATGGGCGCGGCATACGACCTCTCGCGTCAGATCGTGGCGTTACGCGCGCAGGTCAAGGCGTCGCGCGCCAAGGCGCAAGCCTTCGACAAGAGCAAGCTCTCGGCCGAACAGCAACGCGCGTTGCGCGTCGAGATCGTCGGCGAGAACGTGCCGGAGAACCCGGACGATTCGATGGGCGTCTACTCGCACGATTTTACGAGCTTCCTCTACCTTGAGGGCGAGCTCGACTATCTGGCGAGTGCCGTCGAGAGCGCCGATTCTGGGCCCACACCCGATATGCGAGCCGCGTATTCGAAGCTAGCCGCGATCTATCGGCAGACGTTGGCACGGTTCGAGGCGATCGAGAAGAGCCGGTAGCGCACGCGCTAACGGCCCGCTTGGAGCGTCTGCGCGTACCAGCGCTCCAGGTCGTCGTGAAACTGCACGAGCGCCTGCTGATGCAGATAGACCATGTGGCCCGACTCGTAAAAGCCGTAACTGATATTCTTCTGCAGCTGCGGCGGCAGGTTCATGTGATTGAGCGTGTAGACCGTCGCGAAGAACGGCGTCGCGAAGTCGTAGTACCCGTTTCCTGAGAAGACGCGCAGGTTCGGATCGAAGGCCATCGCGCCGGCCAGATCCTGCGCGGTATTGGTTGGAAGGTTGCCGTTGTGCTTCCAATCCCATTGTGCGAAGACGTTGACCGTCGGGCGGTAGATCAGATCGGTGTGGTAGCCGAGGACCTGGCGCATGAAGTAGTTGCCGCTCGCGACGAAGGCCGAGTCGATCGCCGTGTCGGTCGGGTCGAAGTCGGGGCGGTCGTTGATCCGGTCGAGCATGAACGAGGTATAGCGGGCGTCGTAGCGTCCGGTCATCACGCCGCTGTTGCGGAAGAGCTCGGTTTGGAATCGCCAGTACGGCACGCGCAGGTTCGAGTCGCGGATGTAGCGCTCGGAGAGCCCGGTGTACTGGTGGAGCTTCGCGGCGACGTCGTTGAAGGTCGCGGGGGAGAGCTTCGCGCCCTGCGCGAGAGCGTTGAGATACTCGCCCATGGCGAACGCCTGCACTTGCGGCATCAGCGCAGCGAGGGTCGTCTGCGGTCCGGGGAGCGTGTGGTGATACCACGCCGACGCCGCCTGCGTCGGCAGATAGAGCGGGAAGGCCCAATCGCCGCCGCCGATCGCGGTCGGCGAGAAGTTCACGCCCCAAGTGAGCCCGAAGTCGAGCACCGACGAGAGCAGCACGACGCCGTTGACGCCGATCCCCTGCCGCTGCAGGTAGCGCGCGAGCATCGCCGAGCGCGGCGTGCCGTACGATTCGCCGAAGAGAAACTTCGGTGAGTTCCAGCGGTCGAACGACGAGAGGTAGCGCGAGATGAACTGGCCGAAGGCGCTTACGTCGGCGTCGACGCCGAAGAAATCGCTCGGCTTGCCGGCCGGCTGGATGCGGCTGAAGCCCGTGTCGGGCGCATCGATAAAGACGAGATCGGTGCGGTCGAGCAGCGAGTACTGATTCTCGGCCAAGTTGAACGGCGCGTCGGGCGTCGGCACGCTGTCGCCGACCTGCACGCGCATCGGACCGAACGATCCCATCCGCAGCCAGATCGTCGAGCTTCCCGGGCCGCCGTTGTAGAAGAACGTGACCGGGCGCGTGCGCGGATCCGCACCGTCGACGGTGAAGGCGGTGTAGAACATCCGGCAGGTGACGTCGCCCTTGTCGTTCTGCAGCGCGATCGTGCCGGCGCGAGCGGTATACGGATAGATTTTTCCGCCGAGCGAGATCGTGTTCTTGGTCACCGCGTCGGGCGTCACGACGGTCGTCTCGGGCGGCGGCGACGGCTTGGGCGGCGGTGCGGCGGCGATCAGCGCGAGGGCGAGCACCCCGGCGGCGATGCGCTCAGCGATTCGAGAGTACTTGCGCATACCAGCGTTCCAGGTCGTCGTGAAAGCGTGCCAACGCGGCCGGGTGGAGATAGACCATATGTCCAGCTTGATAGAAGCCCCACGTGATGTTTCGCTGCAGCGGTGCGGCGAGGTAAAGGTGATTGAGCGTGTAGACCGTCGCGAAGAACGGCGTGGCGAAGTCGAAGTAGCCGTTTGCCGAGAAAATCTTCAGGCGCGGATTGTAGGTCATCGCCTGCGCGAGGTCGGGCGCGACGTTGAAGACCTGCGGGTCGTTCCCGTGCTTGAAATCCCAGGATTGGCCGTCGGCGTAGATCAGGTCGTAGATCTCCGCGCGATAGAGCTGCGGCGTCTGGTAGCGCAGCACTTGGCGCAAGTAGTAGTTGCTCATCGAGATGAAGGCCGAATCGATCGCGGCGTCGGTCGCGTCCCAGTCGGGAGCGACTTCGGCCCGGTCGAGCACGTAGGTGTTGAAACGCGCGTCGAGCCGTCCGACCGTGATCCCGCGCTCGCGCGCCAACTCGCTCTGGAAGCGGTCGTACTCGATCCGCAGGTTCGAGTTGCGGATGTACTGCTCGGAGAGCCCGGTGTAGCGATGAAGTTTTGCGACGACGTCGTTGAAGCGGTCCGGAGCGAGCTGCGCGCCCTGCCCGAGCGCGTCGAGATACTCGCCGAGCGCGAACTGCTCGACCTCCGGGAGCAGCGCATTGAGCGACGGCGAGCCGCGCAGCGCGCCGTGGAACCATGCGGCCGCGGTCTCGGTCGGCAGATAGAGCACGTACGCCCAATCCCCGCCGCCGATCGGCGCGCCGTCGTTGTAGTCGATGTTGGAGTTGAGGAACGAGGAGAGCAAGACGACGCCGTTGAGGCTGATGCCCTCGTTTTGCAGGTCGTTCGCGAGCACCGACGAGCGCGTCGTACCGTACGATTCGCCGAACAGGAAACGGGGCGAGTTCCAGCGGTTGAACGTGGTGATGTAGCGCTGAATGAACTGCGCGAAGGCTTCGGCATCCTGATCCACGCCCCAGAAATCTTTGCGGGTGCCGGCCCCGATGATGCGGCCGAAGCCGCTTCCCGGCATGTCGATGAAGACCAGGTCGGTCCGGTCGAGCAGCGAGTACTGGTTATCGAGCAGCCGGTAGGGCGGCGGCCCGGTGATCGTGCCGTCCGACGTCTGCACGCGTACGGGGCCGAACGATCCCATCCGCAGCCAGATCGTCGAGCTCCCCGGCCCGCCGTTGTAAAGGAATGTCACCGCCCGTTTCGACGGGTCGGCGCCGTCGAGCGTGTACGCCGTATAGAAGACCCGCGCGGCCGCCTGACCCGAATCGTTGTGCAGCGTAAGTGTCCCGGCCCGCGCGGTGTAGGCGAGCGTTCTTCCGCCGAGGACGATCGTGTGATGCGTTACGGCGTCGGGGATCGCGGCCGGAACCGACGGCGCCTTCGCGCTCGCCCGGCCGGGCAGGACGAACGCGCATGCGAGCACCGCGACCGTCAGCATGCGCGGCAGTTTGGAAATGGAACGCGGGAGCATCATCGCGAACGCGAATATCGGCGGCAAGGCGTCGCGGTCCTGCCCGGCGCGCGCCGCGACTCAATCAAAGTTTGGTCAAAGCGCGCTATTCGCCGGTCGAACCGTAGAGTTCGGCCTTCAACCGCTCGACGGCGCCGGCAATCGAGTCGAGGTACGGTAACATCGTGCTCTTAATCCGCTTGAGCCGCTCGACCCCCTGCGGCGTGATCGCGTAGACGCGCCGCGAGCGCTTGGTCGGGTGCTCCCACGTCGCGGTGACGAAGCCTCGCTCTTCCAAGCGCCGCAAGAGCGGGTAGATCTTGTTGGTGTTGACGGCGACCAGATCGCCGCAGACCTGGTCGATCCGCTGCATCAGGCCGTAGCCGTGGTCGGGCCGGCTCGCGACGAAGTGCAGAATCAGGGCGGGAAAGACCGTCTTGCTCTTGATCGGCCCGCGCAGGACCTCGTCGACGCGGTGCGTCACCGGCTACGCTGGGACGCGCGCGGGCTCGTCACCGTAAGCGAGGTCGATCTCGCGGGCGAAGCGGGTCTCGACGACCCTCCGCTTGATCTTCATCGACGGTGAGAGCTCGCCGCCCTCGATGCTGAACTCGTGGGGCACGACGATGATCTGCCGGATCTGCTCGTAGCTCGCGAGCGCGTGCGTTTGGTGTCGAACCTCGCGCGAAAGAAAGGCGCGCACGTCGTCCCGCGTCGCGAGCGCCTCGACGGGAAGCCCTGGCGGCAGCGCCGGGAACTCGAGCCGCACCAGCGGCCAGTTCGGGCAGATCAGCGCGATCGGGTGCGGGCGCCCGCTTCCGGTCACCATCGCCTGCGCGACGTAGATCGAACGCTTGATGCTCGCCTCGACGCGGGCGGGCGAGATCCACTTGCCGGTGCTGCTCTTGAATATCTCGTTCTTCCGGTCGGTGATGTGCACGAAGCCGGCCGCGTCGACCTCGCCGATATCGCCGGTGTGGAGGCGGCCGTCGACGATCGCGGCGGCGGTCGCAATCGGGTCGTGGTAGTAGCCTTGCATGACGTTGCGCCCCTTCACCAGCACCTCGCCGTCGGGCGCAATCGTGACTTCGGTTCCCACGATCGGACGCCCGACCGCGCCGTACTCGTTGGCCGAGAGGCGGCTCACCGATGCGACCGGCGAGGTTTCGGTGAGGCCGTACCCCTGCATGATCGGTACGCCCATGCCGAGGAACGTCATCGCCGTATCGATGTGGAGCGGCGCGCTTCCGCTGGTGAGAAACTTCGCGCGATCGAGGCCGAGCGCGGCGCGTACTTTACCGAGCACGAGCCGCTTCGCAACGGCGTACTGCAGGGCGAGCCCCGGGCCGGGACCATCGCCGAACGTTTTGGCGCGCGCGTATTCGCGGCCCACGCCGAGCGCCCACGGGACGAGCTTTGCACGCAGGCCGCCCTCACGCAACGCCTGCCCTTTGACGCCGGCTAAGACCCGATCGAAGATGCGCGGAACGGCCGTCATCTCGACCGGACGAACGTCGAGCAGATCCTCGAGCAGCTGGTTGGGGTCGTGGCAGATGAAGTAGCGCACCTTCGCCAGCAGATAAATGTAGATGAGCACGTGCTCGTAGATGTGCGAGTAGGGAAGGACCGAGAGGACGTCGCGGCCGCCTTCGATCCCCTCGAAGCCGCACCACAGCGCGACCTGCGAATCGAAGACCAGATTGTCGTGCGAGAGCATGACGCCTTTGGGCGGACCGGTCGTGCCCGAGGTGTAGATCAGCACGGCGAGATCGTCCGGCACCAGCGTCGCTTCGTACGTGCCCGGCAGCTCGGGATGCGCCGTCTTGATTGCGGCGCCGCGCGATTCGAAGGCGGCGAGCGACGTCTCAGAGCCCGGCTCGAACTGGATCGCGGGCGGAACGTCGGCGCCGCTCTCGCGCAGATGTGCGAGCGTCTCGGCGCGATCGACGAAGACCAGCTTCGCGCCCGAGTGCTGCAGGATGTGCGCGGTGTGATCGAGCGCCTGCGCCGGATAGATCGGAACGACGACGCAGCCGGCAAAGAACGTCGCAAAATCGCAGACGACCCAGTCGACGCAGTTGTGGGAGACGAGCGCGACGCGATCGCCGGCGCCCAGACCCGCGTCGCGAATCGCGCAGGCAACGCGTTCGACGCGCTCGAGCAGGCGCGCGCTCGACGTCGGCGTCCACGCTCCCCCGACGCGTTCGACGAGCACTTCGTCGCGCGGCTCGGCCAGCGCTCTCCGAACGAAGTTCGGAAGCGTCTCCTTCACAGGGAGCTCCGGGGCCAGCATGAGGTTCCATGCGCGTCGCGCGCCAGCGTCCCCTCTCGGGCTCACCCTCGCTTACGGCGTTCGAAGGTAGGGCCGAGCGCGCTCCAGACGCGACTGCGTCATGCCCGCAACGTCGAGCAGCTCGTCGAGCGAGCCGAAAGCGCCGACG
>JBARBD010000077.1:0-4005 GCA_049792675.1 Vulcanimicrobiaceae bacterium
TAACGATATCAATAACTACGGCCAGATCGTCGGGACCATCGGTTCGGGCACGACCGGCAGTCCGTACACGGGCTATACGTCGGTGGCGCCGTACACGAGCTTCACGCCGGTGCCCTACCCACGGGCCTCGGGGATCGTCGTAACCGGTCTCACGAATACCGCGACCACGCCGTCGATGGCCGGTTACGTCATAGGCCCTCCGCAACTGCGCGGCACGTGGGGCGCCGTTCAGATCAGCGGTCTTTGGACCTTGATCAAGGATCGCAAGGAAGGCAAGAACGCCTATTCCGTCACCGAGATCCTGGGGATGAACGATTCGTCGTTCGCCGTCGGCTTCTACACCAGCACGACGGGCAGCAACATCCCGGTCGTGCTCAGCGTACCGACCGAGAACTTTACGCAGCTCAAGCCGCCGGGGTACACCAATGCCGAGGCGACCGGGATCAACGACGCCAACCACATCACGGGCTGGGAACAGACGGCCGGCGGCATTAGTGGTTTCTACGAGCAGTCCAACACGTATTACACGTTTTCATATCCCAGCTCGGCCGCTACCGAAGCGCTGAGCATCAACGCGCAAAACCAGGTCGTCGGCTACTACAAGACGTCGGGGGGCGCAAAGCACGGTTTCATGCTGACCGGGCCGACGAGCGGCAATCAGCAGTTCTGGCAGTCGATCGACGACCCGAACGCCGTCAACGGAACGTTCGTGACCGGCGTGAACGACCTCGACGACATCTGCGGGTACTATATCGACGGCAGCGGCGTCCAGCACGGTTTCATCGCCGTTCCGAGCGGCTCGAAGCTAGCGCGCTTGTAAATCGTTGAGAACTTCCTGAGCGGCTTGCCGGCCTAGCCGAAGTTTCGGCACCATCAAAAGCGCGCACGATGAGCTTTTGAGCTCTTTTCTATTGCCGTTAGACCCGACTGAGAGCACGCTAGACCTATGGAGCGACACTCTCACTTGAGGCAAACCACAATGAGGAAACCGAGTTCTTTGCAGCGCATGCTGGCTCTGCTCGGGCTGCTTACCGTCTTCATCGGCCAAGCAACCGTCGCGCAGGCCGGCACGCTTGGAGGCATCGCGGGCTTCGTGACCGATTCGAAGACCGGGGCGCCGATCGCGGGCGTGCGCGTGCAGATAAGCTCTCCATCGCAGAGCATAACCACCACGACCGACGCGCGCGGCCACTTTATAGCGTTCTCCCTGCAACCGGACGACTACACGCTTACCGCGCAGAAAGACGGCTACGGTATCCAAGCGTTCAAGGGATATAGCGTCTTCGCCGATCAAACCCAACAATACGACCTGCAACTCGATCCCGGCTAAACAGGGAGGCAACTCCCGGCACGAGCGCCCCGGAAACGGGGCGCTTTGCTTTTTGCAGGGTTACGCTTATCGACCTTCGCGAGCCGCCAGACGTTCGCGCGCGTATTGCCTGAACGACTCCAGCATGCCGTAACGCGGCTCGCTGCGCTCGAGGTCGGCGGCCACCAGCGACTTATTGACGAGCGACCAAAGCAGATCGGGCACGTCGCTCGCGGCGACCTCGTCGCCGGTGCAGACCGCAACCGCGGCCTCGAGCGTACACCCGCCCTCGAACGCCGAGAGCCGCTCGAAGACGCGGCGCTCGGGCCCTGAGAGTAGATCGTAGCTCCAATCGATCGTAGCGCGCATCGTCTGCTGCCGCGGCAACGCCGTGCGTTCGCCCCCGATCAAAATGCGGAATCGGTCGTCGAGTCTCTCGGCCAACGTCGAAACCGAGAGCACGTTGACGTGCGCCGCGGCCAGCTCGATGGCCAGTGGGATGCCGTCCAATCGGAGACATATTTCGGTGACGGTCCGGACGTTTGCGTCGTCAAGCGCGAAATGTGCGTCCACGGCTTGCGCCCGGTCGGCAAAGAGCGCCACCGACGCTTGCGACGAGAGCGACGGGAGCCGGTAGGTTCGCTCGCCGGCGGCCGCCAGGGGCTCGCGGCTGGTCGCCAGGATCCGGACGCGCGGACATCCGGCCAGCACCGCTTGCGCGGCGGCCGCGGCCTCTTCAATAACGTGCTCGCAGCCGTCGAGAAGCAACAGCAGCGATCTGTTCCTTAGCGTGGCGACGATCGTCTCGATCAGAGGCACGCTAGGCAGCTCTTGGACGCCCAAGCTCGACGCGATCGCGGGAGCGACGAGCGACGGCGCCGTGATCTCCCCGAACCCGACGAAGCAGACCGTGCTCTCGGGGGTGCCGGCCATCGTGGCGACCACCTGCAGCGACGTCTGCGTCTTGCCGACGCCGCCCGAACCGGTCAGCGTTACCAGCCGATGATCGCGTATCAGCAGCGCGATCTCCGCGAGCTCGCTCTCGCGGCCGACGAAACCGGTCAGCGCGAGCGGCAGACCTGCATGCCCCGTTCCTGCCCACGGCCCGACCGTAATCGAAGCCTGACCGCGTTGGCGCGACGATCGACCCCGCGCGGCCGCGGCTTCGAACGCGCGGCGATCGTCCTCGGCGAGCGCTAACGCCGCCGCCAGCAGGGTGAGCGTTTCAAACTGCGGCGTTCGACGATAGCCGCGCTCGAGCGCGCTGACGCCTGCGACGCTCATACGGGCGCGCTCGGCGAGGGCCTCTTGCGACAGTCCAGCGGCTAGGCGATAGCGCCGCAGCAGGCTCCCGAAGTCAGACGAGCCGGATTCGCGGCCGGCGGCCCCTACCGCCGCTTGCGGCTCGTGGTCTTTCTCGTCGACGTCGACGCCTTGCGAGCCCGCGCTTTCGGCGCGGCCTTCTTCGCCTTGCGAGCCGTTCCGGCGCGCGAGCCGCGCTTGGACATCACGGCTTCCTTGAGCGCCTTCGCCGCGAGGAACTTGAAGACGCGCTTCGCCGGCACCTTAACCTGTTCGCCCGTCGCCGGATTGCGCGCCATGCGAGCCGCGCGATCGCGCACCTTGAACTGGCCGAAGCCGGGAATCTTAACCGGTTCGCCCGCGACCACGGCCGCCGTAATGTCGTCAAAGAGGCCATCGATCAATGCGACGGCATCCTTGCGCGAGAGACCGTGGCGTTCGACCGCCGAGCGCACCAAATCTACTTTGTTCATCGGTTCCTTTCGTGTGAAAAAAACAACCTCTAATTGTGCGAAATCGCCTTATCCTGCTTGCCACGAGATGATGATGGACTCCTTGTCTCCAACACAATCTTTCATGGCGGCGACGCTCACCTTCCATCCCGGCCCGCTGCGCGGCAGCGTCGGAGTGCCCGGCGACAAGTCGATCTCGCATCGGGCGCTGATTGCCGGCGCCGCGATCCGCGAACCCTTGCGCATACGCAACTTGAACCCGGGGCATGACGTCGCGGCCACACGCGATGCCTTGGTCGCGCTCGGCGTTACGGTCGAGCGCGCCGGGACCGAGCACGTCGTGCGCGGCACCGCCCTCCACGACCCGCGCAGCGTCCTCGATTGCGCGAACTCGGGCTCGACGGCGCGCATGCTGCTGGGCGCCTGCGCCGGCGCGGGCATCCGAGCGCGATTCGACGGCGATACGTCGCTGCGGTGCCGGCCGATGGAGCCGGTCGCCGCCCAGCTGCGGGCCTTTGGGGCGAAGATCGAGACGAGCGCCGGGCTTCTCCCGCTGGATTTGCGCGGCACGCCCGCGATCGAGACGCGCAGTTTCATCCTTTTGACACCCTCGGCGCAGGTAAAGTCGGCGCTGCTCTTCGCCGGTCTCTTCGGCGGGGTCGCCGTCCGCCTCGAGGGCGACCGCGGATCGCGCGATCACACCGAGCGGCTCTTGCGCTACCTCGGCGCGGAGATCGAATGGGACGGTCGCCGCGTCGAGATGGGAACGCAAAAGCTCTCGAGCGCGCCGATTGACGTTGCCGGCGACCTCTCGGCGGCCGCCTTCTTCATCGCAGCCGCCGCGATCGCGCCCGGAAGCGCCGTCGCGGTGCCCGGCGTCGGGGTCAACCCGACGCGAACCGGTCTGTTGGACGCGCTGCTGCAAATGGGGGCGCACATCGA
>JBARBD010000078.1:0-9613 GCA_049792675.1 Vulcanimicrobiaceae bacterium
ATCCAGGTCTGCGCGCAGTCGCTGGAACCCACGAACGATACGGTGCCCTTCAAAGTCGCCTGAGTTCCCTGGACGTCGTACTGATACAGCTTGTTCGCCAGCTGATCGAAGACGGTCAGGTACTTGCCGTCCCACTGGACGGAGCCGGGGAACTGAATGGTGTTGCTCGTTGTGATGGTTTGGGTCTGACTGCTGCCCTTCGGGAGCTCGATGAGCGCGAAGTCATATGCGCTGGTGAAGCCGTCGAAGAAGAGATTTCCCTTGTTGTCGTAGCCGTCGAAGTACTCTCTGGCCAACGGTGAGGTGACAAAGGTGCCCGTGCCAGTTGCGTTCTGGTAGATGAGGACGTCGCCCTGAGACGGCCCATCCAAGATCCCAACCGCAAGGTTGCCGTCCTTATCCATGGCGCAGCTCGATGGCATGCTGCCGTCGGAAACAGAGAGCGTTTTGATCGGCGTCTGGGGGACCTTGTACTCCGTGATCTGGTTGTAGGCCGCGACGATCCAGAAGGTCTTCTTCCCATAGCCGTAGAGGACGTTCGTGCACCCCTGGCCGCCGACGTCATTGATCGTACCAATCTGTTTGGTGCTCTTCGGATAGTCGAAGATGCTGGCGTAGGTGCCGTAAAAGTTGATGGTGTACTCGAACTTCTTCTTCGACCTCGCCTTCGCAGTTTGGTGGAGAACGGTCGTCGGGTAGTGGGGCAGCCCGATCAGATTCGGGCGCGCTGCCGTTACCAGCCGGCCATTCACAGAGGCCGTGCGACCTATGTATTGGACATTGGGCGCAGCGCTTGACGGCGCGCCCGTCGAGCCGCCGGCGCACGCCGAGCATATCGCAAGCGCGACGACTGCACCGGCGTATTTCAAACTAGTCGTATTCACTACGTGACTCCCTCCATAAGTAGAAACGATCGCAGGTTAGCTTCTCGACCGAGACCGCGCCGCCCGGCGGGTCGAAGCTGCCCGCATGGTCGGAGTCGGCGAAAGCTCCGGCTCGCCGAGGGGTTCTTTTATCGGGCTAGTGGCGCCGACCTTGCTCGCATCCGCCGCTTGGTCTTCCCCCAGCTCAAGCTTATGGTCTTGCAGGCAACCAAAGAAGCACTTCGAACCCAACTTCGTCATCATTGCGTCAGGAGCGAGGTTATAGGATGCCGACTTTCAACAATCGCGTGCTCGTGCTGATCGCGGGAACACTTCTTGCGACTTCGGCGTGTGGCGGAAACACCACGGTTCCAACCGGAGCGACGGTCTCGGCGCCGGGCGCGGCTTTCATCGCTCCAGACGACACGACCTCGATTTTGAAAAAACTTACGAAAGACGTCGAAATCGGTTCGTCGGTCGATGGTAAAAATGGCGACATGGGACCGCGCGCAATCTCGCTGGTCCGATCGACCTTCGGACTCAAGGCAGGACAGCTGCTCGTTTGCAACTTCGAAGACTCTGCGGGCACTGCTGGTAAAGGTACCACGATCGAAGTGCTCAATCCGAAGCCGCACTCCAAGCCGGCGACCTTTACGCAAAGCGCCAAGATAGAGGGTTGCGACGGCGATTCAATCACCGAGGCAAATCAAGTCTACGCCACAGGGATGCTCGGCGGCGTCGTTGCGCAGTTTGACCAAACCGGTTCGCTCAAGCAGAGTTACGGTTCGCACATCGAGGTTCCATTCGCCGACGCCGATGCATTCTGCGGTCTTCCTTACGCGCCTGAGGACATCTACGTTTCGGATTCCAAGACCGGATCGATCGTCAAGTTGGAGTTCATTTCCGTTAGCGGCGGCCAAACGACAACGACCGAAGTGATATCCGGCTTCGGGATTAATAAGGGCTCGGGCTGGAGCGTCTTGGGCCCATCCGGAATACAATACAATAGCCACCGAACCGGTAGTCTTTGCAACGACACGCTGTATATCGTGGATGGGGTCGATAACACCGTCGTCGCCGTTTCGAACGCCAGCAACCTCCTTAAGAAGGACGAGATCGTCGTGCAACCCGGTGGAAAAAAATTCAAATGCGCTCACCCCACCGCCACGTGCGCGACGCTCGTCTATAGCGGATCTCCGCTCAATGCCCCCGTAGCTTCGGCTCTTCTACCGAACGGAAACCTCATCGTCGCGAACACCAAAGGTGGAAACGAGCTTGTGGAGCTGACGCCGACCGGAAAGGTCCTCGCCACCAAAACGATCGATACGAGCACGACCGCTCACGTCTTCGGACTCCTTGCGGCCGGTACGAGCGATACCGATACGGTGCTGTTCTACACCGATACCGCAACGAACACGCTGCACGAGCTCGAGCAATAGACAATACGTTGGCGCGAGGGCAGGCGCCGTCATCGGCGGAGCCGTTACTTAGAGCCACCGAGCCGCGCCAGCGCTTGCGTGGCCGCACTGGAGCGGGGACTGGCTGCGAGTTCGGCCTCTAGCGCGTCTTTGGCCAGGGTGGTGTTGCCCATCTTCATCGCCAATTCGGCCAACGCCATATGCGGCGAATAGTAATATAGGCTCGGCATCTCGACGCCGCCCGCGAGCCAATCGCCGCGCGTGGCGTCGCTCGACGCCGTCGTCAATAGCCTCAATGCTTGAGCGTCGTCGCGTTGGTCGAGTGAGATTTGCGCCCGAACCGCCAGGCGCATCGCATTCTCGATCGCAACTCTCGAAGGAAACGCCTCCGGCGCCGTAGGCATCTCAACGAGCGCCGCTTGCGCTTTCGAGACCTCGCCTAGTTTTGCAAAGGCCAGGGCCCGCACAAACGCTATTGTCGGATCGCCGCTCTTCACAAACGGAACGTCGAGCACGGCCTGCCACTCGCCCGCGGCGGCCAGTGCCCGAGCCACTAGCCACGGAATCGCGGCGCGCCGCGCGATGGCAACGGCATCGCTCGCATGTCCGGTTTGGGCCATCGCATAGAGCAAGAATGCGACGTTATGGCTGTGATAGTAGCGCGGTCCGCTGTAAAATCCCGGATGACAGCAATCGATTGCGGCATAGTCCATTGCAACCGATCGTTGCCCAACATCCAGGGCTTCCTGGTACATGCCTACGTCGAAGAACGTATGGCCCGGCATGTGCGTGAGGTGCGAGTCTTCGGGCGGGAAACTGAAGGCGGCGAGTTGCGTCGCGGCGGCAACCGCGGCGCTCGACTGATTCGCCAGCTGCGCCGCGTGAATGTAAAAGTGCAACAGCCCGACGTGCTTTGGAAACCGTTCGAGGCTGGATTGGAAGTAGGGGAGCAACGCCGCAATGGCTTTGACGTAGGCCGCTCGCCGCGCGACCGTCCAGCCCTCCCGGTTTTCGCTGAGGTCTCCGACCGCGACGTAGAGCGCGGCCTCGGCGTAGAGCGCCGCCGCATCGGGATCGTCAGGATACGCCTCGACGATGCGCCGCAAGGCGTCGCGGTAGCTTACGAGCAACGCTGCCGGCGTGGCCTTCGTCTTGTCGTTGAATCGCGCCACGGCGGCATCGATAAAAAGGCGGTCTTCCGCCGAGGCATCGGCTTCGAGCGCCTTTGCGCGCACGATCGCATAGCCGGCTTGATCGTTGCGGTCGTCAGTCGCCAGGACGTTTAAATTGGGTCCGTCGCTCTGCGCGATACCCCACCACGCCATCGCCATCTTCGGATCGAGATCCGCTGCCGTATAGAACTCATGGTTGGCCGCTTCTGGGTTATATGCATAATAATCCAGCAGGCCGCGGTCGAATGCCGCTTGCGCCGCAGCGTTGGAAGAAACGGCATGGTGGACGATCGGCGTCGGTCGCGTCTTGGCAGCTTCCTGCTGCGCAATCGCAGCCAACGGCGCACAGAGAAAAAAAGCCAGCAATAGGCCGGTCTTCATTTTGGAAGCTCCTTTCTTGCCGGGACCGTTTCTTGTATGGCTAGGCCCTCCCTGCTGCGAAGAAGGGCGCGAGGCCGCCTGAACGAGGCGAACGTCCGGGAGCAATTGAACTACCGTGAGACGACCGCTGCTGTAGAATGTGATGTTGTGAAAGCCGCCATCGTAAAGGCCCCAGACGTTGCTCCCGAATATGGCGACTTCGCCGAACCGATAGTTGATGAAGGTCACGAACTCGTCGAGTTGGTGGCGGCGGGAATTCATAATGTGGTGCGTTCGCTTGCGGCCGGGCGTCACTACGGTAGCCCCGGCACGTGGCCGCACATCCCCGGCGTCGACGCCGTAGCGCGCACCCTAGCGGGTGACCTTATCTACACTGGGTTTATCCAACCGCCGTACGGTACGCTCGCCGAGCGCATGTCGGCGCCGACTACCGTGCGCATTCCTCTGCCCTCCGGCACGGACCCGGTGCACGTCGCGGGCGGACTGAATCCCGGTCTCTCGTCCTGGTTGCCGCTGAACGCACGCGCTGCAGAGATCGGCGAACTCGGAACGGTGCTCATCCTCGGCGTGACAGGCATGGCGGGGTTGCTCGCCGTCCAAAATGCACGAATACTCGGCGCAAACCAGGTCGTCGGCCTCGGCCGAAGCCCGGCACGCCTTCAGCACGCGGCGACGCTCGGGGCAAAAATCGTCGCGCTGACGGGAGAACGAGATGCTGACGCTGTGGCACTCACGGATGCACTCGACGGTGCCGCACCAAGCATCGTCCTCGACTTTCTCTGGGCGGCCGCCGCCGAAACCGCCTTCACCGCTTTGGGCAGGCGCGGCCTCGAGGAAGACACCGCAAACATTGCCTACGTCCAAATCGGTGCTATGGCCGGTCCCGAAGCGGCTGTACCCGCGGCACTTTTGCGCAGCCGCCACATCCGAATCTCCGGAAGCGGTGCCGGCTCCGCGTCGATCCCCGACATCATGGCCCAAATCCCGGTTTACATACAACTCATCGCCGATCGTAAGGTGGACGTCCCGACACAAACGTATCCGCTCTCGGCGATCTCCGAAGCTTGGACCGCGCCGGCAAACAGCGCGCGCCGAACCGTGATCGTCCCTGATCCATAGCTTGATCGACAAACCTTACTTATTTGTGTTCAGGGCGGAATGGTTCGGCAGCGCTGGGACTGGGCCGAATGCGCAGCGAACCCCATCGACAGCATGAAGACCGGAGTCATGAGTCACTGCGCGCTTTGCATCGCCGTCGCGGCACTGCTTGCCGGCTGCGGCGCCCTTCCTCTGAGCTTGTCGTCGGGTCAGCATGACATGCTGCCGATGGGGGCGCATCGCTCCCCGTCGACGTCGTCGTATCAAATTCTGTACAGTTTCGGTCGGCATCCCAACCCGTTCCACGATCTCGGCGGAGCGAATCCCGGAGGCGGCTTGATCGATGTTGGCGGCACGTTGTATGGCACGACCGAGTTTGGCGGCTACCAGGACAACGGAGTCGTTTACAGCATCACCACCACCGGCTCAAAGAAAGTGCTCTACCGCTTCCGTGGCAATCAAAACGGTGACGGTGCGATCCCGGCCGGAGACTTAATCTACGCAAACGCTACGTTCTACGGCACGACCCTGGGCGGTCGTGGATGCAAAACCGAGACGATTTACAGCTTAACCACCGGCGGGACCGAAAAAGTGTTGCATAATTTTTGCGACTCCTCGTCCTACGGATCTCCGACCGGAGGCGTCGTCGACGTAAAGGGCACCTTGTACGGTACGGCTGGTCCCAACTCGAGCGGGATCGTTTACAGCGTTACAACATCCGGCAAGTACAAAGTGTTGTATGCGTTTCGCGGCCCCCCCGATGGCTATCAGCCCGCTGGGAACCTGCTCAATGTGAACGGCACCCTCTACGGCGTGACCCTTAGCGGCGGTACGGCATGCCAGCCTACGTTCTACGGCTGCGGAACAGTCTATAGCATAACGACGTCGGGCAAAGAGAGGGTGCTGTACAGTTTCCAAGGGGGCTCCGACGGATTGGGACCCAGTGCAGGGTTGATTGACGTAAACGGAACGCTGTACGGCGTCACGGCTTTTGGCGGCGGGCCCCCTTCGTCAGGCTGCGCCCTTGGCTGTGGGACCGCCTTCAGCGTGAGCACGAGCGGCAAGCACAAGGTGCTCTACCGCTTCGCCGGCGGCTCCGACGCTGCTAGACCGGATACGAGTTTGGTCGAACTGAACGGTACGCTTTACGGCACCACGGCAATCGGCGGGGCGGGCGGCCTCGGAACTATCTATAGCGTGAGTACGAGCGGCGACGAGCAAGTGTTGCACAGCTTCGACGCCGACGGAGCGGACCCCGAAGCGGATTTGATCGCGCTCAAAGACGTCCTGTACGGCACGACGTATGGTAGCGGTGGCTCATCGGGATGCAAACACTGCGGAACCGTATTCGCGCTGACTCCATGACGATAGGCCCGACCGCCAACCTCAAGTCATCAGGACACTGATCGGATCGTGATCGTCATTACTGCGCCCACGGGACAAATCGGCCACCAGGTTCTCGCCGGCGTGCTCGAGGCCGGTGCCCCGGTCCGCGTGATCGTGCGCGATGCCGGCAAACTACCCAACAGCGTGCGCGATCTCGTCGAGGTGGTCGAGGGTTCGCACGGCGATGCCGATGTCATCGACTGCGCGTTCGCCGGCGCAGACACCCTCTTTTGGCTGGTGCCGCCCGATCCCAGGGCTGCTACCGTCGACGAGGCGTATGTTGGTTTCACGCTTCCCGCGGCTCAAGCGCTGAAGCGGCACAAGGTGAAACGCGTGGTCGGCATCTCCGCGCTCGGACGCGGCAGCCCCACGGCGGACAAGGCTGGGTTGGTCACTGCGTCGCTCGCAATGGACGACTTGATTGCGAGCACCGGCGTCGCTTTTCGTGCTGTGACCAGCCCGTCGTTCATGGACAACGTCGCGCGGCAGGCAGTTCCGATCCGCGAGAAGGGCATGTTCTTCCTCGCACTAGACGGCGACCGGAAGATGCCAACCTGTGCGACACGGGATATCGCGGAGATCGCTGTTCGTCTGCTGCTCGATCCGAGTTGGGACGGTACCGGGCATGCCGCGGCGCTCGGGCCCGAGGACCTCTCGTTCAATGAGATGGCGGCGCTCATGTCCGAGGTGCTCGACAAGTCCGTTCGCTACGAGCAGATCTCTTTTGATGCCTATAAGGCCGGATTCATCGAGCGCGGCGTGTCTGAGGCCATGGCGCAGGGCTTGACCGACATGGCCTGGGCGAAGAACGAAGGCCTCGACAATGCCGAGCCCCGCACGCTCGAGAACACGACACCCACCGGCTTCCGCCAGTGGTGCGAGGAAGAACTGAAGCCGATCGTGTTCGGCTGATCCGCGCGCTTATTCGGGGACAGATTCATAAATCGAAGCTTTATTGGCGCGCTTTGCTTTAACGTGACCTTCGCTTTGCTCGCGCGTATTGTGCCTACGACGCCGCAGGCAACCTTTTCGTTGACGGTCAGGAATATTTCAGCGATCTGCTGCAACTGGCCGAACTTCCGAAAAACGGCAACAGACTCGAGACGATCGCGCTAGACCATACCCTACTATCGCGGGCCCCGTCCAATGGGACGGTACGTATCTAGCTGTTGGTGACAACGAGACCGAGACGATCTACCAGTTTACGATCGGAGGCTCAAGCGGAACGCTCCAGAGCACGACCGCGCTCGGAAACGCTAAGAATGCATCCCAATTGTAGTGCTCCCCGTGGCTGACACAGAAAGAATGGCTTGCCTACCCGCTTGGAGGGAGCCATGCCAAGGTCCTACCGTCGCTTCAGCCGCGAGTTCAAGATGCAAATCGTCGAGTCCATCTTGAAAGGTGCCGTTGCCAGTCAGGTCGCCAAAGCCAACGATCTGCATTCCGAAGTCGTGCGCAAGTGGGTGCGCGATTTCAAGGCTTATCAGAAAGATGTGTTCGCCGGCCGGGGCAAAGCGTACACCGATAATGCGAAGATCGGAAACACCAGCTCGGCCAAATGGCCGCCGAAAACCTGGTGCTAAAAAAGCGTTGCAGCGCATCAAGGACTTAGCCCGCGACAAAGGCGCGTAGCCTGCCTCGCGCTGGCCAAGGAACTCGCCGGCACGGTGGTTCCAACGCCATACGGTATGGTGCGCTTGACCATTGCGATCTTCTCGCGTGCGTTCAATATCCCACGATCAGCGTTCTATCGCGCGATCGAGCCATCGCCGCGCAGAGGCGATTTGCGCGTGGTTGCTGTCATCAAAGATATTTTGATCAAGCACCCACGATACGGCTATCGCCAAGTGACCAATTGCCTTCGCCGAAAGCGAATCGCGATCAACGCGAAACGGACGTTGCGGCTTATGCGCTCGCACGACTTGTAAACCAAGCCGTTGCGACGGCCTAAATGGCGTGGTGGGCATGCGGCCGGCGAGCTGGCCAACCTTTCGCAGTTCCGCCCGACGGCCCCCGATCAGTTGTGGCTGACCGACATCACCTTTGTGCGGTTGCGATCGCGCTGGATCTACCTGGCCGTGCTGATCGACGCATTTAGCCGAAGATGCATCGGCTGGGCGCTCGGAATAAGGATCACCACCGAGTTGACGATCGAAGCATTGCACATGGCGCTTGTTTCCCGTCGACCGAAAGCGACGCTCGTCCATCATTCCGACCGCGGAAGTCAGTACGGGAGCTCGGCCTATCAAGATGCCTTACTTGAACGAGGGCTCACACAGAGCTTTAGTCGACCAGGCACACCTACCGACAATCCGGTGTGCGAGCGCTTCATCGGAACGCTCAAGCGCGAGGGAATCTGGGTTCGCGCGTACATCGACCTCGAGGATGCGCAAACGTCGATCGCCGCGTTCATCCACGACTACAACGAGTACCGGTCACACAGCTCGCTCGGAAAGCGGTCTCCGGCCGAGTTCGAGAGAATGTATCATCAGACCGCTAAGAGCCAACCCGCGCAAGTCGAACGAACTGTTCCATAAGCGGGGAGCACTACAGGGGTAACATTCAGTGGGTCGGTAAGTATATGGCGGTTGGCGATCAGGAATATCAGGTTTCCCCGGACACCTCCGCTATTTACCAGACCACTGGTGCGGGCGGAAAGCTTGTAGGTGTAACTCGCCTTCAGGGTTCCATCGATGTCATTGGATTCTGGATTGACGGCACGACGGTCATCGGGCCGGAGGGTGGCACGAACTTAGTACCGTTCTACAAATACCCCGCCGGGGGTTCGCCTATTAAGACACTCAGGAATAAGGCGTTCAACGGACCATACACTGCGGCGATCAGCCTCCCGCCGCACTAGCACCCCGCGCACGGCGTTCGCGAATCGCGAGGCCGTTGTTGCTTAGCGGCTTAGCTTGCACGCAGATTAACTCTCATTGCAGCTGCGAGCGCCTCGCAGCAGCAGCGTAGCTCGCAGCGTGCTCGCAGTATTGGTTTCACTTAGCAGCGGAGATCGCCGCGGCTTCGATCACCACGCCTAGCGCGGCCTAGCGGAGGGGGGCCTCGTTTTGAAAGCCGTTGGTTCCCGTTACGCGTGCCCGGGGTGGTCGTAAGGCAGCACAGAGTTGGTGCGATCTGGACTAGTTTCAATTCTGGTGTCTACATGCAATCGAAAATCCGGGTGAAAATACCCCTTTCGAACAGACCACGCCGCCTGAATACCTGGGTACCCCAGCAAATCACCAGCCATACTTTCAGTGGATTCGGAGAGCTCGTGGGATAATCGTCCATCGAC
>JBARBD010000079.1:0-1526 GCA_049792675.1 Vulcanimicrobiaceae bacterium
CTGGAGTTGCTAGTCTCGAGACGCGAGTCCCGAGTTTCGCAAATCCAACACGCCGCTTAAACTCTATGGGCCTTTATTGCTGCTCATCGCGCACACGCGCCTATTAAACGCCATGCGCACCAGCAGCTTCTCTCAGGCACTCATAAAAATTTACGTCGCCTTGTATTTACCCAATCTATTCAGTTGTCAAATATCGTCCTCATCAGCTTGCGCTGACAAACCCCGCGTGTGCGGGTATGGGTCTTGCTTATTCCAGAGTGTGCAAACTCCAGAATTCCTCCAACCCAATGTTCGGCGTCAAAACGACTTTCATTGGACCGTGAACGGAATCACGGTTGTCGCGTTTGACGCCCAACATCAGGCTGATCTTTTAGTTCTCAGTTCTAGTAGTTCTCAGTTCTAGTTCTCAGTCCTCAGTAAAACCGTTCAGCTTCTTGGCGATCCAGCGTCGGGGTCGATGCCGCGTTCGATCTTGGCGATGCGCTCCTGGTGGCGGATGATCATCGCGGTGATGGCTATTGCGCCGCCCACGAGGATTGCTACGATCGGGACCAGAAGGCCGCCTAAGCTTGTGATTGCATCGACCAATCTCATTGCTGCCTCCTGCGATTCGTGCCGTCCCTACGGGACTCGTTCCCGGCTTTTCGCTCTACCCGGCGCTCAAGCGCCGGGCTATTATCGGTCGCCCCTACGGGGCTATTCCGCCTACGCCACAGCCGACGGGACGCCGGCGCTACTATTCTGGTGGAGCTGACCGGGATCGAACCGGTGGCCTCCTGGTTGCAAACCAGGCGCTCTCCCAGCTGAGCTACAGCCCCACGGCAAGTTTCAAAGTTTCACGTTTCAAAGTCTTTGAAACCTTGAAACTTTGTCACCTTGAAACCTTGATTCTGGTGGGCCTGGATAGACTTGAACTATCGACCTCACCCTTATCAGGGGTGCGCTCTAGCCACCTGAGCTACAGGCCCGGTGTCCCGTAGCCTAACATCATCGTCTCGCAGTGTCATCCTTGCTGCTGTCATCCCGAGTGAAACGAGGGATCCTGGTTCTTGCCGGTGGCGGCTGAAACCAAGGTTCCTCGCTTCGCTCGGAATGACAAGAGTGAGGGGAATGACATTGCGAAACAGAATTTATTTCGAGGACAAGGTTGAACGTGCGCTTCGGCTAAGCCGGAGCTGACCATCATGGAAGTTAGGAAACGAGAAAGAGAGGTCCGAACGAGGCTCCCTTGCCGCATCCTCAGGTTGGTGGTGGACTTGGCTTGGGGTACATGGCAACGTCTCACGCGTGCACGGAAGAAACCAAGATCCCTCGCTTCGCTCGGGATGACAACCCTTACGGGATGACAATCCAGGGTGGGCTTGCGATGATGATTTCTACGTGGGCCGCATAGCGGCCAGCGCGAGTGCCATGACGTTCTCTCTTAGAAAGGAGGTGATCCAGCCGCAGGTTCTCCTACGGCTACCTTGTTACGACTTCACCCCAATCATGAACCATACCTTGGACGGTTGCCTCTCTTGCGAGTT
>JBARBD010000080.1:0-3102 GCA_049792675.1 Vulcanimicrobiaceae bacterium
CGCGCGACGTCTGGGTCGGCACCTTTCATTCGATGTGCGTGCGTATCTTGCGACGCGACGGATCGCGGATCGGCATCTCGCCGTCGTTCGCGGTGATCGACGACGCCGATCAACGCCAGCTCGTCAAGGAGATTCTCGACGACCTCGACTACGACGAGCGCCAGCTCTCGCCCGGCGCGTGCCTCGCCGAGATCGACAAAGCGAAGAACGCTCTGATCTGGCCGGATGCGTATGCCGAGAAGCAGACCTCGTTCGCCGGCGAGCGCATCGCCAACGTCTATTCGGAGTATCAGCGGCGGCTCTCCGAGTCGAACTCGCTCGACTTCGACGATCTCATCGTGCGCACGATCGACTTGCTCGAGCGCGACAAGGCGACGCGCGAGAAGTACCAGCGCAGGTTCGAGTACGTGCTCGTCGACGAGTACCAGGACGTCAACGCGGCGCAGTATCGCCTGGTTGCGCTGTTCGCCGCGCACCACGGCAACATTACGGTCGTCGGCGACGACGACCAGTCGATCTATTCGTGGCGCGGCAGCGACTATCGCATGATCCTGCGCTTCGAAGAGGATTTCCCGAGCGCGAAAGTCTTCAAGCTCGAGGAGAACTATCGCAGCACGCAGCGCATCTTGGACGCGGCGAACACCCTCGTTGCCAACAACCGCTCGCGGGCGCCGAAGCGCCTCTTCACGTCGCGCGGCGAGGGCGAGCCGCTAACGCTCTATCCGGCGGCGACCGAACGGGACGAAGCGCGGTTCGTCGTCGAGAAGGTCAAAGGCCTGGTGCGCGACGGCGCCGCGTATCGCGACTTCGTCGTGCTCTACCGGACCAACGCGCAGTCGCGCGTCTTCGAAGAGGCGCTTCTGGCAGACGGAATACCGTATCGCGTGGTCGGCGGCGTCGGCTTCTACGCGCGCGCCGAGATCAAGGACGTCATCGCCTACTTGCGTTACGTCGTGAATCCCTCCGACGCGCTCGCCTTCAAGCGAATCGTGAACGTGCCGCGCCGCGGCATCGGGCAGCAAACCCTGGCGGCGCTCGTCCAGGCGGCCAACGCGGCGCACGCCTCGGTCGGCGAGGCGATTTTCAACGGCGAGCTGCTCCGCTCGGCGGTGCCCAAGAAGCTCAAAGAACTCGAACGCTTCGCCGAGCTCGTCGCCGACCTGCGCAAGCGCAGCGAGGCGATCGGCGTCGCCGACCTGCTGGTCGCCGTGATGGAAGATTCGGGTTACGTGCGCGAGCTGCAGAGCGAGGACACGCACGACGCCCGCGCTCGGTTGGAGAACCTCCACGAGTTGGTCGGCGTCGCCCGCGACTACGAGACGAGCGACGACGACGCGTCGCTTTCGGGTTTTCTCGCGAATATTGCGTTGGTGAGCGACCTCGACTCGCTCGAAGAAGACGCCTCGTACGTAACGTTGATGACGCTGCACAGCGCGAAGGGGCTAGAGTTCCCCAGCGTCTTCCTGACGGGTCTCGAAGAGGGCGTTTTCCCGCACAGCCGCGCGCTCACCGAAGTACAGGAGCTCGAAGAGGAGCGCCGGCTGGCCTACGTCGGAATTACGCGCGCCATCGACCGGCTCTTCCTTACGTATGCCTCACGCCGCGCGCTCTTCGGCAACACCTACGCGTATCCGAAATCGCGCTTCTTGGACGAATTGCCGGCGCTCGACGTGCTCGAGAGCGACAGCGTGCCGCTGCCGCGTCCGGCCGGCGGACGCTGGCGCGAGGTCGCGATCCACGAATCGGCCGGCGCCGGCGTGCACCTCGGCCTGGTGGCCGGCGACCGCGTGCGTCATCCCAAGTGGGGTGAGGGTAGAATCGAGAACATCGTCGGTGCCGGAGGCGACGGGCTGGTGACGATCGACTTTCCCAACGTCGGGCAGAAGATGCTGATGCTCAAGTACGCGCCGCTCGAGAAGATTTGACGCCCTCGACCGGGATGGTCGAGACGTGATCGGAGTCGGAGCATGGCTCAAAGAGTGCGGGTAGCGGTAGCGGGGGCGATGGGCCGTATCGGCAGCGTCGCGCGCGAAGCGTTACTCAAGAGCGGCGAATACTGCTGCGGCCTTGCGCGCCGCGCCGACGCGCGGCTCAACGTCTTCGACTCGCTCGACGAGGTCCTCGCGCAGAAGCCCGACGTGCTGCTCGACCTGACCACGCAACCCGGGAGCTTCGAGATTTCGACCGAGGCGGCAAAACGCGGCGTAAACGTCGTCGTCGGGGCGAGCGGATGGTCGCCGGAGCAGCGCGCCGCCTTTAAGGCGGCGGTCGACGAGCGTCAGATCGGGGCCTTGATCGTTCCAAACTTCTCGCTCGGCGCGACCTTGATGATGCGTTTCGCCCAGGAGGCAGCTCGCATCTTCCCCGACGTCGAGATCGTCGAGATGCACCACTCGACGAAGAAGGACAAGCCGTCGGGAACGGCGCTCGAGACGGCGGCGCGGATCGCGTGCGAGGGTAAAGCACCGGCCGTGCATAGCGTGCGCCTGCCTGGATTGATCTCGCACCAAGAGGTGCTCTTCGGCGGCAACGGCGAGCTCCTGACGATCCGCCACGACTCCTATAGCTACGAGTCGTTCGTAACGGGCATGCTCGCTGCCGTGCGCTGGGTCGCGCATCGCCGCGGCCTCTCGATCGGCCTCGACGCCGTCCTCGGCGATCTCGCAGCGTCGGGAGGGGCGGCATGAACGTCGCGGTTGTCGGCGCGACCGGCGTCGTCGGTGAAACGATCCTGCGTTTGCTCGAGGAGCGCAATCTTCCGATCGGCGCGCTGGAACCATTCGCCTCGCGCGCGAGGCGCGCGGCCGTGCGCTTTCGCGGCGCCGAGCTCGACGTGCGCGCCGCATCGGACGAAGCGCTGCGGGGTTTCGACGTCGTCTTTTTCGCCGGCGGCGAGGACGCCAGCGAGAGGTACGCCCCTGAGCTGGTGGCGCGCGGCTGCGTCGTGATCGACAACAGCGCGACCTTTCGCCTGCGCAGCGACGTCCCGCTGATCGTCCCCGACGTCAACGCGGCCGCGCTGCGCGCCGAGCACCGGCTCTTTCCGGTTGCAAACTGCACCGCGATCGTGCTCTGCACCGCGCTGCGCCCGGTTCGCGACGT
>JBARBD010000081.1:0-12701 GCA_049792675.1 Vulcanimicrobiaceae bacterium
TAATTCTGGTTGCGCAATTTGTCGCCGTCGTGCATTCGCATCCGCCGACACCGTCGGCTACGACGGTAGTGTCGGCGCAACCGTCCCTCGATACCGGGCTCTGCGCGCTCTGCCAGCTCGCGTTCCATTCGAGTCTCAATCCAGCCAGCGCGCTGTTCGTCGAGCCTCTCGAGATCGGAAGCGTAGTCACGAGCACCGATTCCTGGCATGGTTTCGCTCCGTTCGATTCCGCATCGGCGCCGACGCAGGCGCCCCCCTCCGCCGCATAGATTCCCCCTTCGTTTGCGAACATATCGGTCTATTTCGTTGCGTGACGAGGATTCACGCTTCGCCGTTCCGCGAAATCTGTGCGGAAAGGAGTGACCATGATGAGAAGTGCGGCCAATGTTGGACGATGGATTTGGGTGCTGAATGCGGGTCTTCTAATCGTTTTCGCAAATCCGCTGTATGCGGACAGCGACGACTCGCTGAAGGCGCAAAATGTTGAACTGAAAAAAGAGCTGGCGGAGTTTCAGACCGAGCTCCGCGAAATGCATCAGCGGATGGAAGCGCTCGAGGCGCGCGTCAACGCCGGCGCCGCGAAAGATCCATCGGTGGGCAGCGCGGCGTCTGCCGGCACGGCGTCGTCGCAGAGCGGAGCGCCGCCGGGTATAACGCCCGCGGGCGAGCCGCTTCCAGCAAATCCTCCCGCGGGAGTTACGCTTGGAACCGCGGTCAAGAATCTGATGCCCGGCCCGGTCGTGGGCCCGACCTCGCTCGAGCCCGGTTATGCCAACGCGGAGCCCGGCGGACAAGGCGTGATCGTCCCGGGACTGGAGGGCGTTTCGAAGACGTTTATCCCGGATATCAGCGCGGTCGGCGATTTCACTTTCAGGCAGAGCGACATTCGCAAGGGCGACGCGCGCTACGATCCCGCCGACGACAAGTTTCAGCCGCGCGACACGCAGCTGATCTTTTTCTCGCCGATTGATCCGTACACGACCGCGCAGATTTCGATCGACAAGCCCAACAACGGCCCGTTCGATATCGAGGAAGCATTCCTGGTCTTCAACAAACTGCCGTATGACCTGTCCTTGCGCGCGGGACAGTTCCGGCCGGAGTTCGGACTGCTCAACGAGACCGACACCTTTCAATTGCCGATGGTGAACCGGCCCAACGCGCTCGCGTTCTATCTCGGTGAGGACGGACTGGTCGAGCCGGGAGTGAATCTCAAGGGTTACATCCCGAATCCGTGGGATCTCCCGCTGAAGGCCGATTTCAACATCGTCAGCGGTATCAATACGACCGCCTTCGACCATAACCAGAACCACAACTACGACTTCGCGTATATCGGATCGCTGGACTACTCGCGCGACCTGTTCACTACCGGCGCGCTGACGGCCGGTGCGAGTTTCACCGGCGGTCCGGGGCCGGGCGGCGCGACCTACATGGAGGATCCGTTTGTCCAGGTGCGCTATGCGCCAACGCAGCGGCAGGTGTGGACCTGGAACCTCGAGGCGCTGCTCTCCGAGCGGACCGGCGACAACGACCACGGCGTGAAGCGCGGTATCTACAGCCTGCTCGATTACAACTTCGCGCTGCGCTGGCATGCGGGAGCGCTGGTCGATGTTGCTGACGTTCCGGGCGTGCCCAGGGGGACCGAGGTCGATTTCTCGCCGATCCTCACCTACTTCGTTTCCGACAACACCCGGCTGCGCTTGCAGTACACGCATAATACGGGAACCCAGGCCGCGAACGCGCCGTTGCGCGCGGCCGACCTGGTGTATCTGCAGGCGACGTTCTCACTCGGCAACCTGAAACCACTGGACTAATCGAATGCAAAAAGCTGTTGCGAGAATTCTTTCGACGATTGCGATCGTGCTGACGATGGTCTCCCGATGCGACGCGGCGCCGCTGCGGGTAGTAACCACCACCACCGACCTTGCCTCGCTGGTTACTACCGTGGGCGGCGACAAAATCGAGGTCGAGGCGCTGGTGCCGGGCGGCTTCAACGCGGATTTCTACCAGCCGCGCCCGAGCGATCTGTTCAAAATTCATCGCGCGAAACTATTCATACAAATTGGACTCGGCCTCGAGGAGTGGTCGCGCGACCTCGTCAGCGAAGCCAACAACTCCGACCTCGTCAAGGCGCAGGTCTCGGTCGGGATACCGCTGATGGACGTGCCGAAGGGGCGCGTCGACTACAGCTTCGGCGATATTCACCCTTACGGAAATCCGCACTACCAGCTCGACCCTGAAGCCGGACGAGTCATGGCGCAGAACGTATTCAACGCGCTCTCTTATACCGACCCGGCCGACAAGGACTACTTCGCGGGCAATCTGAAAACGTTTGACGACCAGCTGACGGCGGCAGAGAAAAAATGGGACGCCGAGATGGCGCCGTTCGCGGGCGCTGCGATCATTCCGTACCACGAATCGTGGAGCTACTTCGCGCGCGCCTTCAAGCTCACGATTCCGACTACGATCGAGAACAAGCCGGGCTTCGCGCCGTCGCCCTCGCGCGTGCAGGAAGTGATCGAGATCGCCAAGAAGGAAAAGGTGCGCGCCATAGTCACCGAGCCTTACTATGACGTTTCGATCGCGCAACTGATCGCGACTCAGGCGGGTGTGCCGTGCCTCAATCTCACCATCGATGTCGGTGGAACGTCCGAGCAGAAGGACTATATCTCGATGATCGACTACGTCGTGAACCAGTTCGTAAAGGCGTTCGGCCATGGCAACTGATCTGGTTCGCGGCCGCGACCTCACGCTCGGCTACCGCGGACACGTGGTGCTCGACAAACTCGACTTTACGATCGAGCGTGGTGACTTCCTTGGCGTGATGGGTCCCAACGGGTCGGGAAAGACCACGCTGATCAAAGCGATCCTGGGGTTGGTGCCGCCGCTTCGAGGTGCGATCGAATTTCCCGGGAACAACGGTGACGCGTTGCGCTTCGGCTACGTCCCGCAGCGCGAGCGGCTCGATCCGCATTTTCCGCTATCGTCGCTGGAAGTGGCCGTGATGGGGCGTTACGGGTTGATCCCCACGATGCGCGCGGCGAGCGGCCGCGATTTCGAGATTGCACGCGCATGCATGGCGCGGGTCAGGATGTCCGACCGCCTCGATAAGCCCTATCGGCAACTTTCCGGCGGACAGCAACAGCGCGTGCTGATCGCGCGCGCTCTCGCGGGAGAGCCGGAAGCGCTGCTGCTCGACGAGCCCACCAACGGCATGGATGTGCAGGCTGAGCGCGCGATCATGGAGCTGCTGCTGGACCTGCAGCGCGAACGATCGACGACAATCGTCTTCGTGACTCATCTGCAGAGCGCGATCGAGCACTTTGCGCGGCGGGTGGCGTTGATTACGCGCGGCGGCGGGATGCTGATCGGCGACAAGCAAACGATGCTGTCGCCCGAGATGTTGGCGCGCGCGTACGAGGGAGGGGAATAGATGGATCTCCTCGCGATTCCCTTCATGCGTCACGTGCTGTTCGCCGGCGTCCTGGTGGCGCTCGGCCTGGCGCCGCTTAGCGTGTACGTGGTGTTGCGGCGAATCGTATTTGTCGGGGCGGCGGTCGCAGAGATCTCTTCGGCCGGAGTGGCGCTGGCGGTCCTGCTGCAATACGAACCGTTCGCAGTCGCGCTGGTATTGACGGTGCTGACGTTTCTGGTTCTGTCGCGGGTTGCGGACTCGCCGCGGCTTCCGCTGGAAGCGCTGATCGGAATGCTGTACGCGGGCGGGTCGGCGGCGGCGGTATTGTTGATCGTCAAAGCGCCGCGCGGCGAAGCCGATATCGTAAACGTCCTGTTCGGAAATATTCTGACCGTGCCGGTGCCGCTGCTTTGGACGATGCTGTTGGCGTTCGCACTGGTGATCGCGATTCAATATTTCGCGTACAAGGAATTCCTCATCGTCGCGTACGATCCGGACATGGCGCGTGCACTCGGAATCCGGGTCGATCTGTGGAACACGATTTTCTACGTGACGGCGGGAGTTGCGGTAGCCATCGCGATTCGCGGCGTCGGAGCGCTACTGACGTTCACGATGCTGGTGGCGCCGGGGGCGGCGGCGTTGTGCGTTGCGGGAAGTTTGAGCGTCGCATTCGTAGTCGCTACCAGTCTTGGACTGACGTGCAGCCTGCTCGGGATATTCGCATCGTACTGGTTTGATCTTCCGACCGGACCGACGATCGTAGCGTTTCTGGCGTTGGCCTTCGCGGTGAGTTACGTGAGAGGAAGAATGAGGAAGTGACGGCCTGCAATTTCATTGAGCCCCTGACCCAAACCCCTCTTGCTCACCGATACCTCCGGCGCAAGATCCCGTGACGGTTCAAACGCCCCGAAAACTCAAGAACCCTTGGCGTCCCCGACGTGTTGCACGCTCGGCGTGATGCCCAAGCGTGCGCACGACCAGGCTCTTCTCAGGGACTTGACAGCTCGGCTCGACCGGCTGGAGCGCTGGTTTCAGCGCGAGCGCGGTCGCGAATACAACGGTCGCAAGCTGAAGGCTCAATTCGACAACCATCTCGATACCATCGCGAGCCTGCGCCGGGCTGCTGCCGGCCGGGTGCAGGCGGCACTCGACTCGTGTGAGCAGTTCGAGCCTTGGGAAGAGCTAATCGGGGAGGAGGAGTACCACGACCTTCTCCAGTTCAAGATCGATGACGAAGCTCGGCGGCAAAAGGCCCCAAAGGTGTCTGCCAAGGTTCGGCAGCAAGAGCGCGACCAGCGCGCAGCGGAGTGCAAGAAGATATTCGCCCGGCTCAAGGCTATGGATTATGTAATGGTCTAAGGTACCGACGGAGGTTTAGAATTCTGGCTAACGTCTGTCCAATCCGCGCGTGCGTGGCGCGGCCCCAAATAACACTTTTTGGGAGTGAGTGCTCTTGAGAAACGTCTTCGATCAATATTCTCAGCCTGAAAATCGCGTCACACATGCGTTGATGACTGCGCTCAACGAAGATCGAATCCTCTTGAGCCACTTTCTGCGCGAACTTTTAGAAGTGAATCCTCCCACAAACCCGCGCAAGCTTTTGGTGTTGGAACAGCAATATCCAGGAGAAGAGGAGCCGGGCGAGGACGAGCTTGAACGCCGAGGCATTCCCGACGGCTGGATTTTCGATGAAGAAAGCTGGTGTATTTTTATTGAAACCAAAGTAATCGCGAAGCTGGGTTCAGACCAAATCCGTCGCCACCGGCGTACCGCCGAAAACCGAGGCTTCGAACATATTATAGCGGTGGCGATTGCCCCGGTACTTCCAGCACCCCTTCCGTCAGGCACAATACCGCTCGAATGGCGGAACGTGTATGCGTGGCTCCGGCGACGTGGATCCGACAGCAAGTGGGCAGCAATGGCGGCAGATTATCTGGAAATCGCCGAGGCGAAGCTTATTGACACTGGACAATTCCGAGAGGGCACGTTGACGATGTTTTCAGGATTTCCTTTTGGGCCCGATCAACAGTTCACCTACCTTGAAGGCAAACGTGTTCTTAAGTTGGCACTGAACGAGCTAAGAACCCGTCGCGACCTCTTGCATCGCCTCGGCATCAATCCAAAATCGCCAGGACGGGCGAGCATCACCGGCCGCCAAGGAGACGCCGTTTGGGATTTTCTCTCGCTCTCCATGGCCTCAGACGAGTCTAAGTTTACCAACTATCCCCACTTGACCCTACGCGTCGGTTCTCAAGACGTTCGAGCGATGGTGACTGTGCCCGACAACGTAAACAGGGTCACGAAACAGAAGCTCAAAGGATCGGGTGAGGCCGGATTTCAAGCGTTGGTAGAGGATATCGTCAGCAACCTGAAACCATTGCTCCGTAATCACAAGGGCGCAGCGCCGTGGTTCAGGGGCGTTCAGCGGCGGTGGCGGACACAGCGTGAAGCGCCGTTCGTCGATGCGAGCATTGAATTCGACTTGCGCACGGCGATTCCGTCTGGTGGGCCGCCGAAGACACAGCCAAGATGGCTGTCCGCTGCTTACGGGTCTTTCGTCAACAAAGAAGGCTCGAACTACGAGTTTCAAATGGGCGTGGTCTTTGACTATGTGCGCTGCCCAGAGCTTCGAAAGGCTGATGCGATTGATCTGATCGCGTCGGCGTGGTGCGCCTGCAAGCCTCTCGTCGACTTGGTGCGATCAAACGTCTGACCAAATTCTGGAGTTGACCCGGTTTGGGACTCATCGACCTACTCATCTTCCGACGGCATCGCTCTGGCGAGACTGGCGGTTCGGCTCCTTCAGTGGGCGAAGTCCCCGAGGTCGGTAACTCGCGAACGACTAGCGCTCCCTTGGCCGTGGTCGTCGTGTGTCAGAGACCGGCTCCAACAACTCCGCCGGCGCGATACCAAGGGTGGCCGCCAGCCGGCCGATAACCAGCACTGTGGGATTCCGCGTCCCACGTTCGACCCCGCTGACATACGTGCGGTGCAGCCCCGAACGGAAGGCAAGCTCCTCCTGCGACCACCCCTTTCGGGAGCGGGCCTGTCTGACGTTGAGGCCAACCTGACGGCGCAAGTCCATGCGCGCTTAGCTAAGCGTCTCTTGCGGCCTATCGGTCTACAGACTATGAGTAACATCGCAAGATGCGGCAGGACTCCCAGATCGTCGAGATCGTCGGGCGCAACTGGCTCGTCACCGAGCTCTACCGGAGCGGGCTCGAGGTCGCGCGCCCGGAACGCGACCACGGTATCGACCTGATAGCGTTCGTCGACCTCGACGAGAGCGGCCACTTCATCGGGCGGCCTATCCAGATGAAGGCGTCGAGCGAGCGGAGCTTCGGGATCTGGCGCAAGCTTGAGAAGTTTCCGGATCTCCTGATCGCCTATGTTTGGCACGTCGCAGATCTGCCGCGGGCAGTCTGCTACTGCCTCACGTACGGAGAGGCGATCCGTCTCGCCGACGAGATGGGCTGGACGAAGACGGGATCCTGGACGGAAGGCGGCATCTTCGTTACAACCGCGCCGAGCGAGCGACTGCTCCAACTTCTGGGAACGTTCAAGATGACCCCGGAGAGCTGGCTCGCGAAGGTCGGTGCCTCGGCGTAGCGGAGCGCAAATTCACGACGTGCCGCTTCAAGTTGCCGAGCGAGTCGCCCACGCCCTCGGAAAGAAGCTCTCTGCGCTCATCGCCGAAGCCGAACGCTCAAGCAAGGACTGAGTCAACGGAAGGGAGCGCTGCGGCTGGCCCGGGTCGACCCTGTCCCGTTAAGCTAATGCTGGTCTGTGGCGGCGCTCTTTCAAATCAACCGGTCGCGATAGTCACGAAACCATTTCCACATTTTGGCATCCGCGTATCTCAAACGCGTCAGATAAAGCGAAAGACGCTGCTGATGACGCATTAGATCAAGCCGAGTCTGCCAGAGACTCAGCCGACGACGCAGCACGAGCAGCGGATGACGCAACGGACGCAGCAGATCAATAATCCGGAAAAAATGCGAAGCGGAGTACAGAGCGATCTAGCCGCAACTGCTCGCCATCATATTTCGGGAACAATGAAGTGGCTGGCGTCGTCCATCGCGCTTGTCACTTTCGTGGTTTCGATTTGCGATGTGAGCAGGATTGGGTCTATGGCGAGTCTTCAGCCGCGGTGGCTGGAAAACGTCGTCAGACGGGAGCAGCGAAGCCAACTATTGGTGACTAGGTATTCTCAAGAATGAGCGTTCGAATGAGCGCCTTGACGATGTCATGGAGTTATGACAAAGGAAGACGGCCATCATGAGAACTAGCAAAGCATTCTCAAGAGAACTGCGGACAACCTGTTCTTAGGGGTGGGAGCATGCGAAAGCTCGTTCGGACAAGCTCTCTCCTGAGCCTTGTGGCGTTTCTGGTTCTGGGGGGCACGGAAGCGCAAACCAAAGGCCCCCCGCCCCCGCCGTGCACCGTCACGTCGGTCGAGGCGACGTATCCCATGATCGTTGAGTCCGGCGTCCCGGCGCAGCTTCAGGTCACGCTGTTGAACGGAACCAGCCCGGTCGATTGCGCCAAGCCGATCAACATCACGACCACCGACCGCAAGGCCAAGCGGGCGAGTTTGCTCTTGCCACGCGACGGCGGCTTCCTCTTCGAGCTCGCGCTGGTCACCGGCCCCACGCAGTCGGTGACGGTCGCGGTCGGGAAGGCGAGCACGACGATCTCCGGCATCCAGGTGAGCACCAACTCACTCTCGGTCGAGCCCGGTATCTCCACGCTCGTCACGCCCAAGCGGAAACAGCTCGTCGCGATCCCGACCAACAACAACGTGATCGACGACGGCGCGCTCGATGGCGGGATCTCGCTCAACGGGCAGATCTACTTTTTCGCGAGCAACGGCATGGGCGGCAAGCTCTACTCCTACGACCCGGTCGGCGGCGTCCAGCAGCGATCGAACACGAACCCGACCGGCCCGGACCACCAGTGGGTCGGGGGCGTCCGCGTGGTCAACGGCGTCATCTACTTCAACGCGTTTTCGAACAAGGGCTGCATCAAGATCTACAAGTACGCGCCCGGAGATCCGATGGTGACTGACCCGATCGCGAACGTGAATAAGGACATGTGCAACCCGATCCCCGACCAGATCGCGACCGAGCCCGACCTTGCGCTTGGGAACGGCCAGACGGGATCGATTCCTTTTAATCTCGGCAATGATACGCCTGCCCCCGGCTACTTCGCGCCGATCGGCGTCGGCACGCTCGTTTACTTCGTGGCGAACAACGGATCGCGCTACGAC
The DNA here is from genome assembly GCA_049792675.1 of Vulcanimicrobiaceae bacterium. Lineage (GTDB taxonomy): Bacteria > Vulcanimicrobiota > Vulcanimicrobiia > Vulcanimicrobiales > Vulcanimicrobiaceae > Cybelea. The sequence goes on from JBARBD010000081.1 coordinate 8,682, forward strand.
GTCTACGAGTACAACCCGCAGATGCGGAAGACGCGCGCGATCACGAACCTTCCGACGCCCGTCGTCACTCCCGACGGGCTCTACCTCCTTGGCGTCAACGCGGGCCAGCTGGTCTTCGCCACCGCGGACGGGATCTACCGGTACACACCGGGAGGTCCGCCGGTGACCGCGCCGACGACGCCGGGCACCCCGCCCGTCGGCATCGAGGTCGCCACCGGTATCCTCCTGAACAACGTCAACTACTTCGACAACGGCGGGGGGCTCGCGAGCTGGACCATCGGCGACGCCGCGCCCACCATGCTCTCGGCGGGAATCAGCAACATCGCCGACCTCGGCGTCATCAACGGCACGGTGGTGTTCTCCGCGCTCGACAACACACAAGAGCGCGAGATCTACGCCTACACGCCCGGCGGACTGGCGACGGTGACGACGCCCCTCGTCGCCACGTGCAGCAGTCCGTGCAGCGAGCCCTCAACACCGGTCGGGCTGATCGGCGACCAGTTCTACTTTAACGGGCGCGACTCCTCGAAGGGCCTGAAGTTCTACCAGACGGCGTGGCCCGTCTCGTCGAGCGTCAGCGCGAGCCCGGCGTTCACCGTCAACACCGCCCCAATGTCCTATGTCGTCACCTCCGCGACGCTGGGCGATGCGGTCTACTTCCTGTCCTACGAGGGCTTCGTCGGGTACTTGCACAGCGACAAGTTCCCCAATTACGGCTTCGAGCGAGGCAACGGACGGAGCGGGTACGGGAACCACGAGCTCTACGTCCTGCCGGCCGGCTCGACCACGGCGCAGCAGGTTTTCGACACCGTCGACATCGACAGCGACGGCGATGACGTCGCCTCGGGCACGAAGTACCCGAGTGCCCTGACGCAGGTCGGCGACCGGATGTACTTCCGCGCGCGCAGCGACACCGTGCCTGGAAACTCGAACCCGCAGTACGGGCTCTTCTCGCACGCCCCGGGCGAGGGGCTGGCCACCGTCAAGATCAACGCCGACTTCCAGATGCCCAACATCCCAATGTTCGCGATCGGGAACACGCTGTACTTCATCGGCGACATCGGCTCCGCCGGCAACCCGCAATACAAGCTCTTCGAGCACACCGTGGGCGACGGCCCGCTGGTCGCCGCGAACGCCATCAGCAATCTCGTGCCGGGCGGTAGTGATGAGATCTCGCTGCTGACCAACGTCGGAGGGGTGCTCTTCTTTAAGGGCACCGTCAACGGCAACAGTAAGATCTACAAGTGGGCGCCTGGCGACCCGCCCGTCCTAGCCAGCTCCAACCGCACGGACATCGTCCCCGGCGGCGACGACGCTCCGGTCTGGAACCCGACCGAGCGCCACGGCGGCGACTCGTCCGTCATCAACGGGAAGCTCTTTTTCACAGCGGCCGGGGGAGGCGCGTACGAGATCGACGCCAGCTCGCCGGTGCCGATCGGCCCGGGCGACGCGCTGGCCAACATCCAGGGCGAGGGCGATCGGATCGTCCAGTACCAGGGCGCCTACTACCTTGTGCCGTTCAACGCCACGGTGGTCGACGGGATCGTCTACGAGGGGCCGGGCGGCGGGGGCGTCCAGTACATCCGGGAGGGGTATCCGATCGGCAGCTCACGCACCGTCCAGTATTTCCCCATCAGCAGCACCTCCACCCAGTACTTGAAGGCGTGCTCCCTCTACGGCGACTTCCGGTTGGTCGCCGACGGGGTCCAGTACTTCTGGGCGTACAATCCGGGCACGGATCTGTGTACGTACATGTCCACGACACCTAGCCACACAGCGTTCCCGGGCTTCGAGGTACCGTTCCCGGCGCTCGCCAGCAGCCAAACCGAGTTCGGAACGGCCGGGCCGGCGCAAGGGTGGAGATACGACGCCGCGTCCGGCTGGCTCCTCATGCGGGGCGCTCTCTCGCCGGTACATGCGATCCTTACGGCGAAGTCTTTCGCCTATCGCAACGGAGAGCTCGTCCTGCTGTCCCCGTCAAACGTCGGCAACGACGACGTCCCGGGTGTACCGCTAGCGGGGACCAGCTCGCTTTTCGTGAACGGGGATAACTGTGGCGGTGTGGTCGACTGGCAGACCAGCATGGTCGAGGCCAACTGCCAGCGCCTCTACCGGTATACGCCTTAGCGCACCGGCGCGCGCTGTCGTCCCCGCGAGCGCGCGCCGAGAGGGCCCGATCGTAGCTGGATCTGGAGAGCGTGATGCAACTGCCGATAACCTCCGCGCCGGTACACCGTCAAGGGTTCGCGCGCTGCGCGCTGCATCGAACAGCCGAAAGCGTGCTTCGCTTGGCTCGAGCTTTTGGGTTACTGGAGTTCGCAGCGACGATTGTGAGAGCCGCAGTTCAGGAACGATCTGCGCCAGATCGCGGATCATCGCAAGGGCGACCTCAGACTCCACAAAGAGACTACGCTCTCTTCGGGGTTTAGCGCACCGAGTAAAGTACGAATCACCTGAATCCACGGCCAGTAGGCAGGAGCGCCGCCGCCTTCCCAGCACCGGCCCCAAAGAACCTGGGTGCCGCTAGCTTCAAAAGAGTTCCCGCTTGATCGGTGGTTCCCAGTGATCGAGATCAGGGCCGAATTCGGCGCACGGAATTCTGACCACCACCTTGACCACCAAGGGGATGAATACGGGCGTACAATGTGAGTTTCGGTGGACTGACTAGAGTAAGATATAGGTCGAAGCGGCGAATTGCTGGAAAGCGCCGAAGTGGCTCTGCCAGTGAGGCTGGGTGATGGCGTCCCCGACGGGATTTGAACCCGTGTTACCGACGTGAAAGGCCGGTGTCCTAGGCCGAGCTAGACGACGGGGACGTTGGCGCGAACCCTGAAAATACGAACGCGCGCAGTGCGCGCGCCCGTCAGTGGAAAGTATCAGAGCCGCAAGAAGCGGAGCAAGTCGCCCCGGCCGGCGGTCGCGATGCGCGAGCGCTCATCCTGAAAATCGAACCCCGCCGACGATTTCAGAGACCGACTTGTGGCCATTCTCGCCCAGCAGCGCATCCAGCTCGCGATCGATTCGGCCCAGCGCGCCCGCGCCTTCTTTCATCAGCGCCGATCCGACCTGCACGGCCTTTGCGCCCGCCAGATGCGCGATGTATGCGTCGCGTCCCGTGTTGATTCCGCCGACCGCCACCACGTCGAGCAAGTTTTCGCTCTCCTTGAAAAACGCGTGCGCCTGCGACAGCGCTCGCGACGACCCCTGGACTGCGCCGCTTGCGATGTCGATCGAAAGATCCTTCGGCAGATCGTTGGCGCATACCGCGATCGCGATGCGCATCGATTTGAACAGGTCTGCGATCGCGCGCGGCTCGAACGTCGCGCGCGGCGGCACCTTCACCGCCAGTACGGACTGGGTCTCGCCGCGAACTCTGCCGATCAGGGATTTCAGCCGTTCGAATGACCCGAACGGCGCCACGGACTTCGTCACGTAATCGTCGGCCAGGTTCAGCTCGACGATACTGACGCCGGCGCGATCGAGGATTCTCGCAACATCGACGAATTCATCTTCGCTGGCGCCGACCACGCTGCCGATACTTTTCTTGCCGCGTGGAACCAGCTCGTGCGCAATCTCGGCAAAATAATCGACGCCTTTATTCTTCAGGTTCTCTGGCGTATCGAGTCCGGCGCGGTTGCACGATTTGAAAACGATCGCGCCGCCGTGCACCGCGCACAGTTCATAAATTTCGCCGCGTTCCGCCGATCGCGCGCCCGACGCGTTCATCACCGACGACGCCAGCTCGACCCCGCCTAATCGAATCGAAGTCCGTTCCATGACTACTTCCTACTGCGGGCAATCGTCGGGCCGCAAGCGCCACCCGAATACGTTGTCTAATGATTCGGCGACCGATAACTTCGACACGATGAACGACGCTTCCATTTTGATTGCGGGCGCCGGTGCGATCGGCTCGATCGTCGGCGGCATGCTGCACGATGCCGGCCGGGACGTCACCTTGCTCGGCCGCCCGGCTCATATGGAAGCGATCGCGCGCGAGGGTCTCAAAATTTCGGGACTGCT
>JBARBD010000082.1:0-10447 GCA_049792675.1 Vulcanimicrobiaceae bacterium
GTCGCTGCGGCGGGCGCCGCCTGCCGCGCCGTTCGCGAGCATGCAGATCTCGCCGAAATGGTGAGCGGCTTCACGTCGCTGCGCGAGCTGCAGCGCTCGATTACCGATGCGATCGACGAGCGAGGCGCCGTGCTCGACCGCGCCTCGCCGGCGCTCGGGCGGATCCGGCGAAACCTCGTGCAGGCGCAAGCCGACGCGCGCGACCGCGTGAGTTCGATTCTCAACTCCTCGAAGTATTCGAAGGTTCTCCAAGATCGCGTCGTGACGATTCGCAACGGGCGCTACGTGGTTCCGGTCAAGGCCGAGGCGAGCGGGTCGCTCCCCGGCATCGTCCACGACACGAGCGCGAGCGGGCAGACGCTCTTCATCGAGCCGCTGGCGGCGCTCGAGACGAACAATCGCGTGCGGACGCTGCAAGTCGAAGAGGAGCGCGAGGTCGAGCGTATCCTCGTCGAGCTCTCGCGCCTCGTCGGGACGCACGCGGCGCAGATCGAAACCAACGTCGCGCTGCTTGCCGCGATCGACCTGCTCGCTGCCAAGGCCGAGCTGGCGCGGCGCACCGAAAGCGTTGCGCCCGAGTTGAGCGACGAGGCTGTCTTACGGATCGAGCGCGGACGCCATCCGCTGCTTGGCGAGCGCGCGGTGCCGCAATCGCTGGCGCTCGACGAAGCCACGCGGCTGCTCGTTATTAGCGGGCCGAACATGGGCGGCAAGACGGTCGCCCTCAAGATGGCCGGCCTTTTCGTCGTGATGACCTACTGCGGGATGCAGGTTCCATCGGCACAGGGCACCTGCATCGGGCGCTTCGACCGCGTCGTCGCCGACATCGGCGACGAACAATCGCTGGTGGCGAACGCATCGACCTTCTCCGCGCATCTCCTGCGCATGCGCGAGATGCTCGAAGGTGCCGACGCGCGGACGCTCGCGGTCGTCGACGAGATTGGCGGTGGTACCGAGCCGAGCGCGGGCGCGGCGTTGGCGATCGCGATGCTCGAGCGGCTCTCCCGTTGCGGCGCGCGTGCGATCGTCTCGACGCATTCGACCGAGCTGAAACTCTTCGCGCACGCGACGCCCGGCGTCGCCAACGCCAGCGTGCGTTTCGACCCCAAGAGCTTCGCGCCGACCTTCGAGCTGGACGTCGGTATGCCGGGCCAATCGCTGGCCTTCCCGCTCGCGACGCGTTTAGGCATAGACGGCGAGATCATCGAACGCGCGCAGGCGCTGCTCGACGCCCGCGAGCGCGATTACGAAACCGCGCTGGCCGAACTCTCGCTGCGCAGCGGCGAGCTGCGCCACGAGCGCAACCGTTTCGAAGCCGAACGGCGGCAGCTCGCCACCGAGCTGGACGCGCTGCGCCGCGATCGCGCCGAGTTCGACCTGCAGCGGCGGCGCTTCGGCACTCGCGCCGACGAGCGCTTGCAGCAGGGTCTGCGCGATTTCGTGCGCGAGTTGCAGCGTCGCGCCGCGGAGAGCCCGGCCGGCGGCGAGCGCCAGCGTAAAGGCAAGGTCTCGACCTCGCAGGCCGCGCTGCTGGCAGAAACGATCGAGGCCATGCATCGCGACCTCGGCATTCTTCCCGAAGAGGAGCGTGCCGGTGAGTCGCGCAGCTACCAGCCCGGCGACCGAGTGCGCATCGTCTCGCTCAATCAAGAGGGAATCGTTGCCGAAGACTACGACGAAAGGTTGCTCGTTTCGGTCGGTTCAATGAAGATGGTTGTGGAGAGGAGCGACGTTCGTCTCGAAGGCGGCCCCGCCAAACGCGTACGTACCCCGACGGCGGCCGGCGAGGCGCGGGTCAGTGCGGCCGGGCGCACCATGGCCGAGCTCGACGTGCGCGGCAAGCGCTATGCCGAAGCCGAACCGATCGTCGATCGCTGGATCGACGACGCACAGCTCGCCGGGAACTCGCCCCTGCGCCTGATTCACGGGAAGGGGACGGGGATGCTTGGCCGCGGCTTGCAAGAGTTTCTGCGCGCCCATCCTGGCGTGCAAAGCCTGCGCTACGGCAACGAAGACGAAGGCTCGACCGGCGTCACCGTGATCGAGCTCCGCGCGTGAGCGGCGCCGACGCGCTCCTCGATGGATTCGAGCACGTCGAGACGGCGGCAGAGTTTCAAGAGCGCCTTGCTCTCGGGCGCCCGCTGCGCGTCAAGCTGGGGATCGATCCGACCAGCCCGGACCTGCACCTGGGCTTCATGGTCGTCTTGCACCAGCTGCAGAAGTTCGCCGAAGCGGGTCATCGCGTTACGCTGATCATCGGCGACTTTACCGCGCGCATCGGCGATCCGAGCGGGCGCAACGTCACGCGACCGCAGCTCTCCGCCGACGAGATCGACGCAAACATGCAGACCTACCGGGAGCAAGCCGGTAAAGTGCTCGACCTCGAACGCATTGAGGTGCGCTACAACTCGGAGTGGCTCGACAAGCTGAGCCTGACCGATTTGATCGGGCTGCTCGCCAAGACGACGGTCGCACAGATGCTCGAGCGCAACGATTTTCGCGAGCGTTACGACGCGGGCGCGCCGATCTCGCTCCACGAGTTTCTCTATCCAGTGGCACAGGCGTACGACTCGGTGGCGATCGAAGCCGACGTCGAACTCGGCGGAACCGATCAGCTGTTCAATCTGCTGCTCGGGCGGCAGTATCAGCGCGAGTTCGGCCAGCTGCCGCAGATCTGCGCGACCGTGCCGTTGCTGGTCGGGCTCGACGGCGAGAAGAAGATGAGCAAGTCGTTCGGCAACTACGTCGGCATCGACGAGGCGCCGAACGAGCAGTTCGGAAAGCTCATGAAGATTCCCGACGAGCTGCTGCCCGTCTACGCGCGGTACGCCGCCTTCAAAACGCGCGCCGAGTCGGAGCGGCTGGCAGCGGATCTCGTCGCCGGACGCGAGTATCCGATGGAGGCCAAGAAACAGGTCGCTCGGGACGTCGTGGCGCGTTACCACGGCGAGGCTGCTGCTCGAAGCGCGCGCGAGTACTTCGAGGCGACCGTTCAGCGCAAGGAGATCCCAGCCGACGATCTACCCGAGATCGAGCGCGGGAGCTGTAAGCGTGTTACCGAGGTTTTGGTCAAAGCGGGCTTCGCGGAGAGCCGCCGCGCCGCCGAGCGGCTGATCGAGGGGAAGGCCGTCAAAGTCGACGGGCAACCGGTCGGCGATCCGAACGCACCGTGGACGGCGCAAGACGCGGCCGTCCTTTCGGTCGGCTCGCGCCGCTTCGTGCGCGTGCTTCCGCGCGGGGAGTAGCCTACAAGCGCGCTCGTAGCGAGTGGAGCTCGTCGGCCTCGAAGACGTAGCGGGTCTTACAGTACTCACAGATCGCTTCGGTCCGGTCGCGTTCGCGCGTTAGGCGCAAGAGCTCGTCGGCGCCCAGACCGAGCAGCACCGCCTCAACCTTGGTGCGGCTGCAGAGGCATGCAAAACGCACTTCCGCGCTGCGCTGCGACCGCAGCGGCAGATCGCCGGTAAATGCGCGCAACAGCGATTCGACGTCGGCGCCGTCGGCGATCAGCTGCGTTACCGGCGGCGCTGCCGCGGCGCGCTCCTCCAGTCCGGCGAGCACGCGGTCGTCGCTTCCCGGCAGCGCTTGGATTAGGACACCGCCGGCCGCGACGACGCCGTTGGGATTGGCGAGCACGCCGAGCGCGACGATGCTGGGAATCTGCTCCGATTGCGCGAGGTATACGGCGATGTCTTCGGCGATCTCGCCCGAATGCAGCGGAACGATGCCGACGTAAGGCTGGCCGAGGCTGTGCGAGCGCGTGACTTGGAGCGAGCCGCTCCCGATCGCTCCCGCGACGTCGAACTTGCCGCGAGCGTCGATGGGAAGGTCCACGCGCGCGTTGCGCGCGTAACCGCGCGCGGCGATCGCTCCGTCGGCGAGCAGCCACGAGTCGGCGGCGACCGTTCCGAGAGGCCCACTCGCGGCGATCTGCAGCGAGACGCGCTCGTCGCCTTTGAGCGCCGCGCCGAAAATCGCTGCTCCGGTCGTCAGGCGCCCGACGGCGGCGGTCGCAGTCGGCCAGAGGTCGTGGCGATCGCGGATCTCAGCGACGAGCTCGGTGGTGATCGCCGCGGCGACCGCGACGCCCTGTGCGGACGATGCGGTCAGGAGCGTATTGGGCATCGAGCGCGTTTGGTTCGGAGGCTCGGGCTTTTCCTGTAAAGAAGCGAGGCCCATGCGCGTTTTGGTGTTGCACGGACCGAACCTCAACTTGCTTGGGGAGCGCGAGCCGGAGATCTATGGGCGGCAGACGCTTGCCGAGTTAAACGCGGCGATCGCCTCGGCCGGAAAGGAGCTCGGCATCGAGGCGCGCTGCGAACAGTATAACGCTGAAGGTGCCATCATCGACGCGCTGCACGCCGCGCGGAAGACCTACGCCGGCGTCGTGATCAATCCGGGTGCGTACGCGCACTACTCGCACGCGATCGCCGACGCGATCGCCGCCATCGGTATTCCGGTCATCGAGGTGCACATTAGCAACACCGCGGCGCGCGAGGCGCATCGTCGGACGAGCGTGACGGCACCCGCCTGCCTCGGCACGATCGCCGGCCTCGGATCGGAAGGGTACGTCCTCGCGCTGCGCGCGCTCGCCGGCCTCCTGAAGGGGTGAGTCCTTCTCCCTTGAAGGCTCCGCTCGTACGGCCGACGGGAGAACGCGACGTTGACAAAAGCAGACGTGATTGATGCCGTTGCCATCGATGCAGAGTTATCGAGGCGTCGTGCTGGTCAAATAGTCGATCTTATTCTGAAGCAAATCCAGGCGGCTTTACAGAGAGGCGATCGCGTCATGCTGACGCCGTTCGGCAGCTTCGTGGTCCGGGCGCGCCGGGCGCGCGAGGGGCGTAATCCAAAGACCGGCGAACGAATTAGAATCGCCGCGCGAAGAGTCCCGGCATTTGTCGCAGGCCGGTCGCTCAAGGATGCGGTCGGCGGTACGCGAACGCGGACGAAGAAGAACACACGAACGTCGAACGGGCTGTAGCGAAGCTTGGTTATCGCGCTAGTCTGGGGGACTAGAGATCGCTGGTTCGAATCCAGTCAGCCCGACCATTCCTAAGATGAGGAATCTTGGCAGCAGTCACGCTCTAAGCATTTGCGTGGCTGTTGCATTGCTGTCGGGCTGCAACGGATCGGAATTGCCAACCGCGCCCGTTGTGACGGCTCATGCGGCTGCGTCGAAGACGAAGACATTCCACTACACCGGCGCGCAGCAAAACTTCAAGGTCCCCGCCGGCATGACGCAGGTCACTATCACGGCAGTTGGGGCGCCGACCAAATCCGCGCACAGCGGTTTGGTGAAAGCCACGATTCCCGTGACGCCTGGTGAATCGCTGGCGGTCTTCGTCGGCGGCGAGCCGAGCGGCACGACGGGCGGATACAACGGTGGCGGCAACGGCGGTGTGGGAAACGTTGGCGACGGTCGCGGTGGCGGCGGTGCGTCGGATGTACGCCAGCGTGGTAATGCGTTGACGAACCGCGTCGTCGTGGCGGGAGGCGCCGGCGGTCGCGGCGCGTATCGTGGCGGCGTCGGTGGTCGCGGTGGTGGTGCGAGCGGCGGCAAAGGACGCACTGGGCGATCCGGCACCGATCGAAGCGGCCCCTATTACGCCGGCGGCGGAGGCGGCGGCGGCACGCAGAGCGCGGCGGGAACCGGCGGCGCTGCCGGCTGGGCCGGTGAAAGCGGCTGGAACGGCGCAGCCGGTGCAAACGGCGCACTCGGAATCGGTGGAGCAGGTGGCGGCGACTGCGTTTCGTGCTACGGCGGCGGCGGTGGCGCCGGCGGCGGCGGGTATTACGGTGGAGGCGGCGGTGGCAGCGGGGGCAGTGTCGGCGGACCAAACGGCACGGGCAACGCTGGTGGCGGCGGAGGCGGCGCTGGTTCCGGTTATGCGGAATCAAACGCGACGAATGTCACGATGCTCCGAGGTGGCGGCGGCGTTGGGCCTGCGGAGATCGTGATCTCGTGGTAGAGCGGTAGGGAAGGCAAATGAGAAACGTGAGTTTGAGTCGCCATGCCGCAAGCGTCATGGTTGCGGCAATGCTGGCAGGCTGCGGCTGAACGCAGCCGCAGGCGTTTGCCCCCGGATCGAATCTCGCGCCGGCGGGAGCCGCGCAACCGGCGGGTAGCGTGGAAAAGGTGGTGTACGCGTTTGCGGGAGGCGGCGGAGCGTTCCCCGACGCCGCGCCGATCGAGATCGGCGGCGAATTTTACGGCACGACCGCTCTCGGCGGCGATGGCGGATGCCACGCCGTTCACGGTTGCGGGGTCGTTTACGAGGTAAGCGCGTCGGGCCAAGAGCGCATCGTCCACGTTTTCAAAAGTGGAAGCGATGGAGAAGCGCCCAACGCCGCGCTGCTAAACATAAACGGCAGCCTATTCGGCACGACGATGTACGGCGGTGGAAACGGTTGCAAGTCAGCGCACACCTCGGGCTGCGGAACCGTGTTCGAAGTGACGCCGTCGGGCAAAGAACTGGTGCGGTATCGTTTTTCCGGCGGCAACGATGGAGCGCTCCCCGATTCCTCGCTCACGCCGTTCAAAGGCGAGCTCTACGGCGAAGCGGGAGCCGGCGGCACGGGAAACTGTTACCTAGCAGAAACCTCCGGCTGCGGAACGATTTTCAAAATCAGCCCATCCGGCCGCTTGCAAACAATCCACACATTCGAAGGCGGCAAAGAAGGCGGCACGCCGCAAGGCGGGCTGGTGCTGCACGACGGCAACTTCTACGGAACCACAAGCGGCGGCGGAAAATCGTGCTCTCCCTACAGCTACGGCTGCGGAACGGTGTTCAAAATGTCGCCCTTCGGAAGCGTAACCATCCTCTACGCGTTCAAAGGCAGATGGAAAGATGGCGCCACGCCGCAAGGCGGTGTCGTCGTCGTCAACGGCGCGCTCTACGGCACGACCTACGTCGGCGGCAAGTACGACTGCGCGCTAAGCGGCTCCGGTTACGGTTGCGGAACGGTGTTCGAAGTAACGATGTCGGGCCAGGAGCACATCGTCCACAACTTCAAAGGCATTCCAGACGGTGCGTTGCCGAATCAGCTCGTCGCCGGCGGCGGCAATATTTATGGAACGACGGAAATCGGAGGCTCGGGCGGCAGCACGTGCCTCGGCCCCGGGTGCGGAACCGTTTTCAAGCTGACGCCGTCCGGGCAAGAAACGATTCTCTATAGCTTCAAAAGCGGAAGCGATGGCGCCGGCCCCACCTCCGCGCTAATCGAAAACGGCGGCACGTTATACGGAACGACCGGTGGCGGCGGAGCGCACAACGACGGCACGCTATACTCCGTTACGCCCTAACGGTACGTAGAGGAGAGCTCGCATGAAAATCGGGACGCTCGAAATGAAGATCGCGCGAGTCGAGGGTTTTCAAGTTCGCATCGGCACGCTCGACGGCCGCAACATTCGATCCGACCGCGAGGGAATGCCGTCGTGGCCGTATGAAAAAGCCGCGCGCGATCGCTGGTCGGTCGCGCGCTGGAAGCAGGATCGTTTCCTCAGCCTCTATCCGGGATTCTCAGTCGACGTGCTCGACGGCGACGGCAGCATCGTCGAGTTCGGACAGACGCTGCTCGAGACCGTGCGCGAAAGTTACGACTAAAGCCGCCTACCAGAGTCACTTTTCATTAGAGGGGAAGGACTACGTCCGCGGCCAAGGTTGTGCGCAACACAATGAAGGTACGTCGATTGCGTCCTCGCGCCGCGGGGCTGTTCGTATTCGCACTCATAGCCGGCGCGGAAGTTATCGCGTGCAGCGGCCCGCCGCAGCAGTCCGCAAACGCGCTGCTGCCGATGGGGCGCACGGCAAGCGGCAGCACGCCGATCGCGCACGTCATCGTCGTCATCCAGGAAAACCGCAGCTTCGATAACCTGTTCGCAACCTTCCCCGGCGCGGACGGCGCAACGACCGGGCAAGCCGAAGCCGTGCCGCCGTCGTTGCAGAGCCAATGCCCGATACCCAAGGCGACGACCGTCCCCTTGCAACCGCACGACCTCGTCGTCGGCGACGACTTCGACCACTCGTATCAAGGCGGCTATCTCATCGATCTCGATGGCGGGAAGATGGACGGTTTCGACCTGAGCGTCATTCCCGGCGGCAGCGGAAAGCTGAACTGCCTGCGTCCCTACCAATACGTCAACCCGCAGCAGATCAAACCGTACTGGGATTTAGCCTCGCAATACGTGCTCGCCGACCAGACGTTTCAAACCCAAGGCAGCGGAACGTTCACCGCGCACCAGGACCTAATCGCAGGCGGCACGATGGTCGACGCCAACGACACCGTCATCGACAACCCGACCTACTTCCCGTGGGGCTGCGACTCGCGCTCATCGACCGTGACCTCGCTGATCACGACCTCCGGCCAGTACCTGCAGAACCAAGGGCCGTTCCCGTGCTTCACGTATCAGACCCTGCGAGACCTTTTGGACGCCCGGCACGTTGCATGGAAGTACTATGCAATGGCCGTCCAAAAGCCGAGCGCGTGTAAAGGCAAAGGGGGCGACACGGCCGGGATCTGGAGCGCCTTCGATGCGATCCAGGCGGTTCGCTATGGTCCGGAGTGGCGCAAAAACGTCACCAAAACCAACACCGTCTTCTTCAAAGACGTCTCTAGCGGCAAGCTCCCGGCGGTCTCGTGGATCACGCCCGACGCGATCAACTCCGACCATCCGCAAGAGCAGAAGCGCGCGCAATGCCAACCCGGTCACGGCCCCGACCTCGATACCGGCCCGTCCTGGGTCGCCAGCATCGTCAACGCGGTCGGTGAGAGCAAGTATTGGAACTCGAGCGCGATCGTGATCTTGTGGGACGATTGGGGCGGCTTCTACGACCACGAGTCGCCGGCGTTTTTCGATAATATGGGCGGCCTCGGTTTTCGCGTTCCGATGCTGATCGTCTCGCCGTACGTTCAGGCGCACGTCGAGCACACGCAGTACGAATATGGCAGCATCCTGAAGTTCGTCGAGAACAACTGGAACCTCGGCTCGCTCCACACCACCGACGATCGCGCGGCCAGCATCGCCAACGCCTTCGACTTCAACCAGCAGCCGCGCCAGTTTCAACCGATCGGTTCGAAGTACTCGCGGTCGTACTTCTTGCACCAGAAACCGTCGGGCGTCGTGCCCGACTCGCAATGAGAATGGAGAAGCGTGTGAAGAACGCAGCGCCCCGCAGGTGGGCCGGCGCGATCGCGGCGGCGTGCCTTTTGACCGCCTGCAACGGCGCAGGCACGTCGATGCCGCAGATCGGCTCGTCGGGCTCCAACGGCCACTCGCAGAGCTCGCCGATACAGCACGTGATCGTGGTGGTGCAGGAGAACCGCACGTTCAACAACCTTTTCGCGACCTTCCCCGGCACGACCGGAACGACGACCGGAGAAGAGCGAGTCGGTAAAGGAAAGAGCGCGCAGACCAAGCCGATCCCGTTGACCGAAGTCCACCTCTACGATAAGAAGAACATCAACCATCTCTACTCGGCGTATTGGACCGCGTACCGCAGCGGCCATATGGACGCGTTCAATCTGATCAAGTATCAGGCCACCGGCAAACCGGAAGGCTCCGCGCCCTACCAGTACGTCTATCAAAGCGACGTGCAGCCGTACTGGACGCTCGCCCAAACCTACGCGATCGCCGACCAGATGTTCCAAACCCAAGGCAGCGGAAGTTTCACCGCGCACCAAGACCTCATCCGCGGCGGCACCGAAATCAACTCGACGCAGAGTCTGGTCGACGACCCGACCTCATCCGGCGCGTGGGGCTGCACCTCGCCGCCGGGCACGCTCACGTCGCTGATCACGACCAAGCTCAAAGTCTTGCGCGCGCAAGGGCCGTACCCGTGTACCGATAAGTTCCCGTCGTCGGCGGGGTACGAAACGCTGCAGGTGCTGCTCGACAAAGCCGGCGTCTCGTGGAAGTACTACACGCCCGCGGCGACCAAAGATACCGTCGGCGCGCTTTGGAACGCGTTTCTCGTCATTGATTCGGTCTACGGAGATCAGAGCGAGTGGAACGCGCACATCTCGACGCCCGAGACGAACATCTTCACCGACATCTCGAGCAACGCGCTGCCGGCGGTCTCGTGGGTGATTCCCGACGGCGGCAACTCCGATCATCCGGCCGACGGCAGCGACACCGGGCCGTCCTGGGTCACCAGCGTCGTCAACGCGGTCGGTGCAAGTTCGTATTGGAACTCGACCGCGATCGTCGTCGTTTGGGACGATTGGGGCGGCTTCGACGATCCCGTTTCGCCGCCCAAACTCGACAAGCAGGGCGGCCCGGGCTTTCGCGTCGGCATGCTCGTAATCTCGCCCTACGTGCCGCAAGGCGAGATCTCGCATACCGTCTACGAGTTCGGCAGTATCTTGCGCTACATCGAAGATAACTGGAATCTCGGGCGCCTGGGCACCAGCGACGGCACCGCGACCAGCATCGCCAACATGTTCA
>JBARBD010000083.1:0-7212 GCA_049792675.1 Vulcanimicrobiaceae bacterium
GCCGATACGTGGGGCACCGAGCTCGGGCTGCTCTCGCGCGGCGCACCGGTCTCGATTCTCACCTTTCGCCGCGTTCCGGCGGGGATATCGGGTGGCGTAACGCCGGCCGGAACGCTCGCCAGCATCGCCGGCGCGTTCTTCGTCGCCGTCGTCGCCACCGCAACTCACGTCGCTGCGTTCGGGCCGGTCGCGCTGGGCGGCGTCGTGGGCGCGCTGATCGACTCGATCCTGGGCGCGAGCCTGCAAGCGCTGCGGTGGTGCCCCGCGTGCGAGCGCGCGTGCGAAACGCGGCTCCACGAGTGCGGAACCGCGACGGTGATGCGCCGAGGTTTGACGTGGCTCGAGAACGACGCGGTAAACGCGGCTGCGACGCTCGGCGGCGCGGTCGTCGCGATGCTCTCGGCGGCTGCGTAACGATGGCCGCGCAAAAAGCGCTCGCGACCGCGCACGCCCGGCGCCTCGAGAAGCGCCGCGCCGCCAAACCTCATCTCTATCTTCCGCCGCTCCCCGAACGCCGTTACGACATCGCCTACGTCGACCCGCCGTGGTTCTATTATGGAAGCCCGATCAAGGACGCCGCTGCCGGGAAACATTACCCGCTGATGTCGCTCGACGAACTCGCGGCGATCGACGTGCGGAGCGTGCTCAACCGCAGCGCGGCGGTCTTTATTTGGGCGACGTGCCCGCGGCTCAACTTCGCGATCGCGCTGATCGAGGCGTGGGGGCTGCACTATCGCGGCGTGGCGTACGTCTGGGTGAAGGTGAACAAGCGCGGCGAGATCATCGCGGGTCAGGGCGTGCCGCCGACGTTCACGAAGCCGACCACGGAGTTGCTGCTCGCGGCGACGACCAGACCGACCGGGCGCCCCTTCCCGATTCTCGACCTCGCGCAGCCGCAGGTCGTCTTGCACCCCCGCGGCGCCCATAGCGAAAAGCCGGCCGTCTTTCGCGAGCTGATCGTCCGGCTCTGCGGGGCGCGGCCTCGCATCGAGCTCTTCGCGAGGACGCGCGCCCGCGGATGGGATGCCTGGGGTGCCGAGATCGCGTCACGCGCGGGACCGGCCCCGCGTTAGCAGCGAAGGGACTATCAAGATGGCTGCAGCGGCCGGCATTCAAACCCGATTCGGACAAGCGACGCTTGCCTCGGTATCGATTCACGTCCTGGCGGCGCTTGCGATCCCCGCGCTAGCCTGGACGAGCGCGAGCGTCGCGCCGGTCGAAACGGTCAGCTTTACGCGCATTCTTCGCGTCGAAACGACGCCGCCGCGCCCGGCGCAATCGCGCCCGCGAGCCGTCGCGCCGCACCACGCCGTCAAATCGACGATCAACTTCTCGAACGTTCACCTCACCTACGCCTCGCCGCACCGTCACGCCTCGCCCGCGCCGAAGACCGCGACGAACGCGCCCGCAGGTCCCGTCGTCGGCGCCGTCCAGCGCGCCGGAGCGGGGAACGGAAGCGGCAACGCCGTGCCGCAAGTTAGCCCGTCGCCCGCGGTGCGCGCCGTCGCAAGCGTCGGAACGCATCAAACCGGCGGATACCTTCCGTTCGGCGCCGAGCAACCCGACCCGGTTCTCGATCCCGGCGTTCGCAAGCAGCTCGGCACGCTCGGCGTGCACGTGACGCTCGTCGTCACCGTCGGCGACGATGGCCGCACGCGCAACGTCGTCTTTGCGCCGCCGATCGATCCGCAACTCGAGGATCACATCCGCTCGCTGCTTGCCGATGCGAGTTGGGATCCGGCAGTCTGTGGCGGCGGCGTGGCCTGCGAAGGCCAAGCGACAATTCGGCTCTAGCTAAGCTAGAGAATAGATTTCCCCAGCGCGGAACAGATGAGGCCGACGGCGAGCGTCGCCGTCTGATTGCGATGGTCGAGAATCGGATTGATCTCGACCATCTCGATCGAGCCGAGCTGCCCGCTATCGTGGAGCATCTCCATCACCAAGTGGGCTTCGCGATAGCTCAGGCCGCCTTTGACGGGGGTCCCGGTTCCCGGGGCTTCGCTCGGGTCGATCGCATCCATGTCGAACGAGACGTGGATCGAGCCGCCTCCGGCGCCGGCGATCGCGCGCGCCTGCTCCATCACGTGGACCATGCCGAGCTTGTCGACGTCGCTCATCGTGAACGCCTTGACGCCGAACTCGCGCAACAGGCGCTTCTCCTCGGGGTCGACGTCGCGCAAGCCGATCTGCACGCTCCGCTCGGCGCGTGCGAAACCGTTCTTTAGCGCGAAGTAGAGCGGCATGCCGTGAACGTTTCCGGTCGTCGAGCTTCCCGGCATGTTGATATCTGCGTGCGCGTCGATCCAGACCAATCCGGGAGGCGTGCCCCGCGCGCGCGTCAGCCCGGCGAGCGTGCCCATTGCGATCGAGTGATCGCCGCCCAGCACGATCGGCAACGAGCCGGCGCGAACGGCGCCCTCGACGACCTTCGCGAGGTCGTTACAGACCTCGGTGATGACGTTGAGAAATTTGGCGGACGCGTCGTCGGAATCGGCCGACTCGCGAATCGGCACCTGAAGATTTCCGCGATCGACGATCTCCGAGATGCCGAGCGCCGCCAGCTTCTCGTGCAGCTTCGCATAGCGAACCGCCGACGGTCCCATATCGACGCCGCGACGACTTGCGCCGAGGTCCATCGGGACCCCGACGATCTCGACTCGTCGTATCGAAGGAGTCGTCGTGCTCATCGTGCGAGCCTCCTCGTTCGTTCCGGCCGTTTGAAAGCCCCGCAACCGAGCCCACGGCGATGACGCACGGGCAGGAGGCGCGTCATACGCGACTCGAAACGAGCTTTATGGTGCGGCGTAGAGCCTTTGTTCTGGCGTTGGCCTTCTCGGCTGCCGTCGCATCAACCGCCCCCGCGCTTGCCTATCTTCCGCCGCCGCTCGAACGGCTCAATCACGACGTTCGAACGCTGGCGCGCCACGTTCCGGCTGCGATCGCGCTCGACGTGCTCGACCTCAACACCGGATACCACGCCGGATTCAATGCTGGGAAGAGCATGCCGGCGGCATCGACGATCAAGCTCCCCGTCATGGTCGAGGTCTTCGAACAGCTCGCCGCCGGCCGCTTCGATCTCCACCACCGCGTGACGCTGCTCGCCTCCGACAAGGATTCGGGATCCGGCGAGCTCTCCGGCGCGCGCGTCGGCACGACCTATTCGGTTTCGCTGCTGCTCGAGAAGATGATCGACATCAGCGACAACACCGCGACGAATATGCTTATTCGTTTGGTCGGCCGGCAGAACATCAACCGCGCGATGGGCGAGCTCGGCCTCGCGCACACGCACCTGGCCGGCGACGTGCGCACAAGCGGATGGTCGATCCGCCGGACGCTGCGCACTTCACCCGCCGACCTGGTGCGGCTGCTCACCCTGATGGCGCGCGGCGATCTGGTCGATCAATGGTCGTCGAACGAGATGATCGCGATCTTGGAGGCCGACCAGTTCAACACGCTCCTGCCGGAACCGCTCCCCGACAACGTCGCGATCGCGCACAAAACCGGTTCGCTCTACGATACGCTCAACGACGCCGGGATCGTCTACGCCGGGGACGCGCCGTACGTGATCGCGGTGATGACGACCGCGCTCCCGTCGCAGGACCTCGGCCGCGTCTTCATCAGAAACATCTCGCGTCTGGCTTACGCCGAAGAGCTCCACTTCGCGCGCTGGCGCCAGGCGATGGGCGTCGCGCCGAGCTTCGCGTTGCCCTCGGGTACGAGCTCGAACGGGTCGCCGGACGTGCCCTACTGGAACAACGCCGGCGCCGGAAGCGAGAGCGGCGACGCGCCGACCGCGCCGCCGGCTCCCTAACCTTATTAGACGCTAAGCTTCACCGAAGCGTAGGTTCGCGTGAGCCACTCGCGATAGCGCGGATCGCGCCCGTTAACGATATGGTCGTAGAGCGTTACCAACTGTTTGGTGATCGGTCCGATCGTCCCGTCACCGACGAGGCGGCGATCGATCGAGGAGACGTAACAGACGCCGACCGCGGTCCCGGTAAAGAAGACTTCGTCGGCGGCATAGAGTTCGCCGCGATCGATCGAACGTTCGACGATCTCCAAACCCAGCTCGTCGCGCGCTACGTCCATGATGGCCCGGCGGGTCACGCCTTCGAGCACGTTCTGCGATGGATCGGGCGTGTAGAGGACGCCACGGCGCACGAGGAAGATGTTCTCGGCGGATCCTTCGGCGACGTGCCCGTCGTGCGATAAGAGAATCGCTTCGTCGTAGCCGTTCAAGACCGCTTCGCTCTTCGCCAGCGCCGAGTTGACGTAGAGCCCGGTGATCTTCGCGCGCGGCGGGGCCATCGTGTCGTCGGTGCGCCGCCACGAGCTCACGCAGACGTCGAGCCCGCGGTTCGGATCGAGATAGTGGGTGAACGGAATCGGAACGATCGCGAGCGCGTCGGGCACGTTGTGCAGGCGCACGCCGATATCCTCAGCGGCTTTATAGATGAAGGGGCGCACGTAGACGTCGGTACGATAGCGGTTGCGCAGGCAGAGCTCGACGGTGATGTCGACCAGCTGCTCGACGGTCTCGGGGAACGAGAGCGTGAGAATCTTCGCGGAGGTGCCCAGGCGCTCGTAGTGATCCGGCACCAGCAGCAGGAAGAGCTCGTCCTCCTCCGGAGACCAGTAGCCCCGGATTCCTTCGAAGCAACCAGTGCCATACTGCAGCCCGTGCGTCAGCAATCCGACCTTGGCGTCCTCGTAGCGCGAAAACCGGCCCGAGGCGTAGACGGTAACCGAGGAGAGATCCATCGCGTCACCTCCTTCTGGCTGCGATGGTTGCTCCCGGCCCCGGTAGGCTCCTCTCATCGCCCGGCTCCGCGGCAGGCAGGCGGCGCCCGCCGGTGGGGACCGCTGCGCCGGCGCTCGAATTGATGCGCGTGAGCAAACCCTACCTCCGGTTGACGCATCCGCTCGTGCGGGACGGAGATCGTTTACGCCGCGCTACGTGGGACGAGGCGCTCGATCGCGCCGCATCCGCATTGAGCGACGCTCGCGGCCGCGGCAGCACGCGCACCTACGGGATGTTCAGTTGCTCGAAGGCGACCAACGAGATGAACTATATCGCGCAAAAGTTCGCTCGCTCGGTGGTCGGCAGCAACAACATCGATAGCTGCAACCGAACTTGACACGCTCCGAGCGTCGTCGGTCTGACGGCGGTCTTCGGGGCGGGCGGCGGCACGAGCTCCTACGAGGAGATCGAGCAGACCGACCTGATCCTACTCTGGGGATCGAACGCGCGCGAAACGCATCCGATCTTCTTCCATCACGTCCTGCGGGGAATTCACCGCGGCGCGAAGCTCTACGTGATCGACCCGCGCCGTACGTCGAGCGCGCAGTGGGCGGACGGCTGGCTCGGGCTCGACGTCGGCAGCGATATCGCGCTCGCCAACGCGATCGGGCGCGAGATTCTCGCCGCCGGCTTGGAGAACCGCGAGTTCGTCGAACGGGCGACGAGCGGCTTCGAGGAATATCGCAAGACGGTCGAGCCGTACACCCTGGCCTACGCGCAGAAGACGACCGGCGTTGATGCGGGGCTCATACGCGAGCTCGCTGCGGCCTACGCGCGCGCACCGCGCGCCGAGCTTTGCTGGACGCTCGGCATCACCGAACACCACAACGCGGTCGACAACGTCCGCGCGCTCATCAACCTGGCCTTGCTGTGCGGGCACGTCGGGCGTTACGGCTCGGGCCTCAATCCGCTTCGCGGGCAGAACAACGTCCAGGGCGGCGGCGACATGGGCGCGATTCCCAATAAGTTTCCCGGCGGACAGGACGTCGAGGACCCGGCCGCCGTCGCCAAGTTCGAGCGGGCGTGGAACGCGGTGCTGCCGCGCGAGCGCGGTTGGAATCTCACCGACATGTTTGCGGCGATCGGACGCGGCGAGCTGGACACGCTCTACATCATCGGCGAAAATCCGGCGCAATCGGAGGCCGATCAAAAACACGCCGTCGAGCTGCTGCGCGGCCTCAGGCACCTGATCGTGCAGGATATCTTTCTCACCAAGACCGGCGAGCTCGCCGAAGTCGTCTTTCCCGCCTCGGCCGCCTGGTGCGAGTCGGACGGGACGGTGACGAGCAGCGAGCGCCTCGTCCAGCGCTGCCGCAAGGCCCTCGATCCGCCCGGGGAGGCGCGCGACGACATCGCGATCCTGTGCGAGCTTGCACGCCGCCTCGCCGCACCCTGGCCCGATTACACGCCCGAGCAAGCCTGGGACGAATGCCGCTCGCTCTCGCCGTGGCACGCCGGAATGAGTTACGCGCGGCTCGATACCCTCGGCGGGCTCGCGTGGCCGTGCTACGACGAGCAGCATCCCGGCGAACGCTTCCTGCACGCGCGGCTCTGGGAGGATCCGCTGGTGGGAGACCGCACGCCCTTCGCGTCTGTCGAGCACGATCCGCCGGTCGAGGCGCTCGACGACGAGTACCCGGTGCGCCTGACGACCGGGCGGCGTCTGGACTCCTTCAACACCGGCGTGCAGAGCGGCGGTTACACTTCGCCGATGCGACGTGGCGAGCGACTCGACGTCTCGCCGCAAGACGCCCAGCGTTACGGCGTGCGCGAAGGCGATCGCGTGCGCGTGACGTCGCGCCGCGGCTCGATCGTCGTTCCGATTCACGTCGACCGCGGGCTTCGTCCGGGTCTGGTCTTCACGACGTTCCATCACAACGACGAGGTCGCGACGAACCTCTTGACGATCGACGTTACCGATCCAAAATCCGGAACGGCCGAGTTCAAAGCCTGCGCCGTGCGTATCGACCCTTTCGACGGCGACGGCCACGCCTAGTGTCACACTGATGGATCTGCATTTCACCTCGGCGCTCGCAACGCCGGAAGAGCGCGCCGCGGTCGACGCAGTTCTCTCACCGGACGCGGCGACCGATCGCACGCACCGCCACTTGCTGCTCGAGGCACTGCACGCGGTGCAGGATCGCATCGGCTGGCTTAGCGAGGGCGCGCTCAACTACGCCGGCGAGCGTCTCTGCGTGCCCCCCGCCGAGATCTACGGCGTCGCGACGTTCTACGCGCTCTTCTCGACGACGCCGCAGCCGCCGCTGGTCGTACACCTCTGCGACGACATCGCGTGCCTCGGCGCCGGCACGAACGAGCTGCGCGCGACGGTGGCAACCGTGCTGAGTTCGCCGTGTCTCGGCCTCTGCGATCGCGCGCCGGCCGCGCTGGTCGCGCACGCCGGCGAACGG
>JBARBD010000084.1:0-2302 GCA_049792675.1 Vulcanimicrobiaceae bacterium
TCGTCGTGCTCGCCTCGGCCTGCGACGTCTCGAGCGCCCTGGTCTTCGACGAAATCGACGCCGGGATCGGCGGGGCGACCGCTACCGCAGTCGGCGCGCGTATCGGAGAGCTCGCGCGCGCCGGGCAGGTCGTCTGCGTCACGCACGTCGCCGCGCTTGCAACCTGGGCCGATCGTCACTATTTGCTCGACAAGACCGAGCGCAAAGGAGAGACGACGATCGGCGTGCGCGAGATCCGCAGCGCGAAGGAGCGCGAGGCCGAGATCGCACGGATGCTCTCGGGCGAAACGCACGATGCGGCGCTGCGCCACGCGCGCGCCCTCTTACGCCGCTGACGCCTTACGGAATCTGGTGGATCTTGAGCACGTTGGTCCCGCCGGAACCGACCGGCATGCCGGTCGTGAACGCAATTAGATCACCCGAGCGTACCAAGCCCTCGCGCACCATATGCCGTTCGGTCATGTAGAGCAGCACGTCGATCGACGCGTACGGCTCGATGAGCAGCGATTCGGTCCCCCATAAGAGCGCCAGGCGGCGCGCGACGAGCGGTTCGGGCGTGAGCGCGACGATCCGCGCTTCCGGCCGAAACGCGGCGATGTGATGAGCCGTGTTCCCGGTGGTCGTGCCGGTAACGATGTACGGCGTCTTCAGCTCGGCGCTCGCGCGCGTCGCCGCTTCGGCGATCGACGAAGCGATCGTGGGCTCGAAGTTCTCGAGCCGGCGGTCGCGCAGCGAGGCGTGCGGATAGTGCTGCTCGACTTCGCGGGCGATATCCGCCATCGTGCGAACGGCCTCGGTCGGGAAGGCTCCCAGCGCCGTCTCGCCGGAGAGCATCACCGCATCGGTGCCGTCGAGGATCGCATTGGCGACGTCGGTCGCCTCGGCCCGCGTGGGGCGCGGCGAGCGGATCATCGACTCGAGCATCTGGGTCGCGGTCACGACCGGTTTGCTCGCGCGATTGCACTTCGCGATGATCTGTTTTTGTGCGATCGGAACCTTCTCGATCGGCACTTCGATGCCGAGGTCGCCGCGCGCGACCATGATGCCGTCGGCCGCCGCGATGATGTTGTCGAGCTCGACGAGTGCCTCGTGCTTCTCGATCTTGGCGATGATCGGGACCCGCTTTCCGCGCTCGGCGACGAAGGCTTTGACGCGCTCGACGTCCTCGGCGCTGCGCACGAACGAGATCGCGACGTAGTCGACGTCGTGCTCGAGGCCGAACGCGAGGTATTCGAAGTCGCGCGCCGTTACCGACGTGATATTCAACGACCCCGCTGAGTAGTTGATTCCTTGCGACGGGCGCAGCTCGCCGCCGAACTCGACCGTCGTTTCGATCTCGGTCGCGCTCTTGCCGAGGATCTGCAGCGCGATCTGGCCGTCTTGCAGATAGAGCCGCGTCCCGATCGCGACGTCGGCGGGGAGATCGCGATACGTCGTGCTGACGCGCTCCGCCGTGCCGGCGATCGGCTCGGTCGTGATGGCAAAGCGCGCGCCGCGTTCGAGATACACCGAGGCGAGCCCGTCGGCGAGCAAGCCGGTTCGGACCTTCGGCCCGGGAAGATCCTGTAGGATCGCGGTGTGGATTCCTAGCTCCGCCGAGATCTTACGCGCGTTCCGAATCACCGCGGCGTGCTCGTCGGGCGTTCCGTGCGAGAAGTTCAAGCGCAGTACGTTGGCGCCGCATACGAAGAGCGAGCGCAGGATTGCCGGGTCGCTCGAGGCGGGGCCGACGGTTGCAACGATCTTCGTGCGCTTTTCAAGAATCGGTTCCATCAGCCGCGTTGCTTTGCGCGTCGGCAGCGGCAGGCTCCTGCGCACGATTAAGCGCACTTAACCCGGGCCGTGAAGTTCGAGCGCGATCCGCGAGACCGGCACTATCCGGAGCGGCTGGGAGGAAGCTTCCTAGCGTCGCTAGCCATCCATGCGCTGCTTGCGGCGTTGCTCTTCACCGTGCTCGTCACGGCGTCGGAGCAGGGTGCGAACGAAAACGTGCAGGGCGGGGAGATCATCACGGTCGAGCGCAGGTCGCCGATCGAAGTCGCGAATCAGCCGGCGGCGGTCCACGCCGAAGCGCCGGTTCCACACGTGCCGCGCATCGCACCGATTCACCGCGCGCCGCTTCCACAGCCGCAGGCGCAGCGTTTGCCGGTCAACCGCCACGAGCTGGCGCGCGTCTCGCCGTCGGCGCCACCGAACCCGCGCCCGATCCCGCAGCAGACGCCGCAGCCGAACCCTCAGCCGACGCAGAACGTCTTCGAGACGCAGCCGCGCAACGAGCTTCCCGCCGCGCCGGTCAGCGTGC
>JBARBD010000085.1:0-2082 GCA_049792675.1 Vulcanimicrobiaceae bacterium
CATGGTCAATTATGACTATGCCCGCTACCCGCATGCTGTACCCGTTTGCTGTAAAGGATTGACCCGCCATGTCCATCTTCTTTGCCTTCGTCCTCGCCTTTCTCTCGCACGGCCCGCCGCCCGCCGATACGCCGGGAGGCCCGATCGTCTTCAACGCGCCGCCTGCGGCCGTTGCGGTCATCGTCGAAGTCTAAAAACTTCCTTAGAGCCGACTCGGCTAGGAGGAGGACCGTTGTGCGAAGCCTAAGCGAGCTTCAAACTTAACAAAGACAAACCAACCTAACGCCAGCTAGGTGTTTTGCATTGGTACGGAGCTCGCATTTTGGTTTCGCGCGTACTAGCGGCCTCGTCTGAAGAGTCTGCGCTCCAGCTGTATCAGCAGGGGCGCCTTGAGGCGTGTCTGCGACGCACCGCCGGCACGACTTCGACGGCCGAACGCATCGTACGCGTTCGCGCCCTGATACGCCAGTCGCGCTACGTCGAGGCGCTCGACGTGATCGCCGGCGCCGAACGGGCAACGCCCGAAGAAGAGGCGCTGCTGCTAGCCCTCAAATCCGCTTGCCAATCGCTGCGCGGCGCGCCCGACCTGGCGCGCACGACGCTGGCTGCCCTGCGGCGCGGTCAATACGCTCCCGAGACGCAACTCGAGATCGCCTACGCGCGCATGCTGATCGCGTGGGTCGAAGACGATCCCGACGCGATGAGCGCGGCGCTCCACAACGTGGACGGTCACGACTCGCCCGACGTCTACGGTCGCTGGCTCTACTCGCTCTCGTGGGTAGCGGCGCGGCGCGGCGAGTATAACGACCAGCTGCGCTTGCTCCAAGCGGCGACGGCACACATCGCTAAGACGCCGGAAGCCCAGGACGTCTTTCTGCTCGCCAGCGCGACGCGTGCGCTCGTTCACCTCGTTCGCGAGATCTACGCCGGCGACGCGTTCGACTCGGCGGTCCGCATCGTCGAATCGATGCCGTGGACCGAAGACCTGGAAGCCGAGCGTTTCCTGACGTTCCGCGGCTTGGCGTGGGCATACGCGCTGCGCGGCCAGCACCAAAAGGCTTATCAATACGCGTATTTCGCTCGCGACATCGCGCCGTCGGCAATGTGGGTCGCGGCATCATACGCCGACCAGGCGTATCTCGCGCGGATGGCCGGCGAAAATCGCAGCGCCGACGCGCTGCTCGATCACGCCGTCGCTTGCGCGAAAGAAACCAACTGGACGACCCGCGGCGAGGAACGCGTCGCGCTCCTGAACTTGGCCGAGCTCTCGGCCGATCGCGACCCCGCGACGGCGCGCGCGCTGCTCGCGATCTACGACTCGATTCCGGCGACGGTCCACACGGCGCTCGCCCTCGCGCACGATTCGCGGCTCACCGCGATGGAAGAGTATACGCGCGGCACCGTGCTCGCGGTCACGGGCGATCGACAGGGCGCGATCGAGCAGCTCAACAATGCCTACGCGACGTTCGCGACGCTCGGGTATGCGTGGCGAGCCGCGGCCTCCGCGCTGCGCCTGCACACGATCAACGAGCAAGACCGTTGGCTCCAGCTCGCGAGCGAAGCGGTTCGCGACTTCCCGGAGAGCTCGGTCGCTAACGAGATCCGCAAGAAGGCCTCGTCGAGCGGAGATCCGCGCGTCGCCGCGCTCACGCCGGCGCAACGGCGCGTTTTCGCACTGATGTGCGAAGGGCTCAGCGACAAGGTGATCGCGCAGACGCTGCGCATCTCGCCCGAGACCGTCAAGAACCACGCGGCCCGCGTGCGCGGCGCCTTTGGCGTTCGGTCGCGCGCCGCCCTGATCGCGTCCACGCACGCCCTCGAGCGCGCCGTCTAAGCCGAATAATCGCCCCATAGCCCAACCTTCCCGTCCAAGGAAGGACTCGTGCCCTGGGGGGCCTGCGGCGGGCGTATGTTCCCGTGGCCGCCTGGGCGGCTTAGAATGGTCTTGATGAGCCGCATTTCTGCTGCCCTGATCGCGCTGGTATTGGCCGGCGTCCTTTTCGTGTCGCCGCCACGGGCCGTCGCGGCGAACCAGGGAAGCCCGACGCGCATCCATCCCGGCGATCAGTTGAACGTCCAAGT
>JBARBD010000086.1:0-24475 GCA_049792675.1 Vulcanimicrobiaceae bacterium
GCTTCGAAGGCTTCGCGCAGCGTGGCGTAGACGCCGGCCGCGTCGGCGTACCACGCGAGCACGCCGGCCGCCGCCAAACGATCGTGCGACTGCGCGCCCCCGCGCAACGAGGCCAGATACGCTGCCGCGGCAGCGCCGGTTCGGCAGGCAAGGAGATCCGGTTCGACTACGCCGGCAAGCTCGCGATCGTTGCCGCAAAGCGCGTAGACCGCGGCGCAAAGGCGCCGCATCGTATCGTCGGCTTGCGAACGCTCGAAGCGCCAAAGCGTCGCCACGACTGCCGCCTCATAGAGGCGGCAGTGCGAAAGGAAGCCCTCGATCCTCTCTCCCGCAGAGCCGACCATCTCGGCTCATGCTAGCAAGCGAGTCTTAAGCCGCTATTACGAAGTGATAAAGAGAACGCGCATCACATGGCGCCATGCGCGTTTCAACTACGTCGCGTTCGCTTTTCTTAAGGAAGGATCCGAAAGATCGTTCCGTAGTAGACCGACGTGCCTCCCCAGTAGGTGTCGCCGTAGAGCGCGCCGTCGAGCACCGTGAGCCCGGCTTCGGGATTCGCGCCATCCGGATCGCCTTTGAAGCGATAGACGACCCGTTCGTCGCCGAAGCGATCGATTCGAAAGATGATTCCGCACTTGTACGTCGCCGCGCCGAACGAGATGCACTGGTTCGATTTCCGTGCGCTCATGCCGCCGCCGCTGGTCGTGCCATAAAGCCAGCCGTTGAGAAAGTGAAGGCCGGCCAGCGGAAACGCGCCGTCCGTTCCGGCGCCGAAGCTGTGAAGCACGTGCTCCGAGCCCGACGGCGTCATCGAGAAGACCGTTCCGTAGCCCCGGCCGACGTCGCCGCCGTGGAGCGTCGTTCCGTAGAGCTCGCCGTTGAGCGCGATCAAGTCGCCCGCGGGATTCGAGCCGTCGTTCGGAAGGACGCCGAAACTGTGCAGTAATTTTACGTCGCCGAACGCATCGATCTTGTACGCAGCGCCTCCGGCGGGGTTCTTACCGCCGGCGCGAGCCGTACCGTAAAGCTCGCCGTTGTAGACGAGCAGCGCGGTGCTTGGGTGTCCGCCGTCGCCCGGACTTCCGGCGAAACTGTGAAGCACGTACTCTTGGCCCGAGCGATTTATCGCGAAGACCGTGCCCCTCCCGTGCTTCCCGCCGTTCTTCGTTGTGCCGTAGATGACGCCGTGCAAGACCGCCAGGCCGGCGTCGGGTTCCGCTCCATCGCCCGCGCGACCGAAACTATGGACGACGTGTTCCTCGCCCGCACCGTTAATTGCGAAGACGGTTCCGCCGCCATGGGCGCCGCCCGCCGACGTCGTTCCGTAGAGCGCACCATCGAACCAGACGAGACGCGCCGCCGGATACGCACCATCCGGATAGCCTCCGAAACTGTAGAGGGTGCGCAGCTTGCCGAAACCCGTCATCTCGAAGACCGTGCCGTAGCCGCGACCGTACGACGAGGACGTTCCGTAGAGGATGCCGTTGTGTTGAATGAGACTCGCCTGCGGCGAACCGCCGGTCGATTGACCGTGGAAGCTGTAGATCGATTCGTACGCCCGGTAGTGAGCCGGTTCTTGCGATGCCGCCGGCTGGTTTGAGAGGCTCGTCGAACCGTTGGGGAGCGGCGAGGTCCCATACGTGCGAGCACACCCCGCCAGGAAAGCGACCAATAGGATTGAGTTGATTGTGCGCATGGCAAAAAACCTCGAGAAGCTAACGCAACCGGCCTAGGAAAGCCTCGCTTGAAGTTTCGTTGCCACGCTGGGCTCGCCTCTCAAAAGTCGCCCTTGACCCACTGCTGGCTCCAGCCTTTTGCCGGCGCTTGGTCGCGCAGCATCGCCCGGAGCGCGGCGAGATCGGAGATCCGCGCAGGGCCGCGCGCGTTCCAAACGGCGCGCCATCGACCGGACTGCAGCGACAACGCCAGGAGCTCGTAGAGATGCGCGATGCCCCCGCGCTCGTAGTGAACGACGCAGAGCTGTGAATCGCATGCCGCAAAGATCAGACGCCGCGCCGGCGCCCCCGGAACCGGCACGTCGGTCGCGCTGAAGGCGCCCCCGGGCTCGGCCATCTTCCATCCGGCTGCCGACGTCCCGTCGACGGTGAACGATCCCGCCTGAATCGCTTGGGGCAACGACGTCACGCGATCGATCTGCTCGAGCGCGCCGAGCTGGCCGGCGACGATCGCCGGCGGCGCCAAGGCATTCTCGCCGCGCGCGACGCCGGGTGCGCACCAGAGCGCGATCGCGGCCAGGACGAGCGGGGCGGCCTTAGACGATATCGTCGACCTGGCCGTGGTGCGCGTCCCATTGGTCGCCGCGGTTCTCGTCGGCGCTGCTCTCGCCATACTTCTCTTGCTCGAGCCGCACGGCGTCGGCCGGGCTGATCGGCTGATCTTTGCGCGGCGCGACGTCCGGCGCGATCACGTCGTCGTCGCTGTCGGGGTATGGTAGTCCATCGTCTTTCATAACCGTTAAATTATACCGCGAACGGCCGGGTTGCTCATGCAGGCGACCAAGCGGCTGTTCTGAAGGACCGGAGCGGGAAACCAGCGCCCAGCTTAGAAAGGCACGCACCGACGATCGTGGCGGCTCTTGTCGCACCATTCTGCTTAGTGTTGCTCGACACTCGACATACGTTGGAGGTTCACGCGTGCTTGGTTTCAGGAACAAATCAGCATTCTTCACATTTTCTGCAATCGTAGCTATCGGGCTCGCCGGATGTTCCGGGAGCCATTCGCTCATCCCGTCGTCGGGCTCGGCCGCAGGCAGCGCCTTCGCGCACGGCCGCAAGGCTCCGCCGGGAATCTCACGGCTCGCAAGCCAGCCGCCGACCGGCATGCAAATGGCTTGGCTCATGACCGATGGTTCGGTGCTCGCGCAAAGCTACGAAGGATCCACCTGGTATAAGTACGTCCCCGACAGTACGGGGAACTATTCGGACGGAACGTGGTCGGAAGTCGCCAGCCTTCCCACGGGATACGACCCGTCCGCATTCGCGTCGGCGGTCCTCGCCGACGGACGCCTTCTCATTAGCGGCGGCGAATATAACTCGCCGGGTTCGTACGACCTGCAGCTGACGAATCTCGGCGCGGTGTACGATCCCAAGGCGAATACGTGGACGAAGCTCGGTCATCCGCAGGGTTGGAAGTGGATCGGCGACTCTCCGTCGACCGTGCTTGCAGACGGACGTTACTTAATCGGCCAGAAGCTCACCGATCGCGACGCGGTGCTCAACCCTAAGACGCTGAAGTGGTCGAAGATCGCGCACACGGGCAAGGCGGATTTCAACGCCGAGGAAGGTTGGACGCTGCTTCCCAACGGCGAAGTCCTCACCGCGGACGTGCTGAACGCGCCGAACTCGGAGCTCTACAACGCGAAGACCGGCACGTGGTCCAGCGCCGGCTCGACGATTCAGAACCTGCGCTCGCCCTCGCCGTACCACCAGTGCCTGACCTACGGACCGAAGCCGAAGGACTGCTACCTTCCGCCGGGCGAGATCGGGCCCGCGATGTTGCGCCCCGACGGAACGGTCTTCGCAACCGGATCGGGCTCGGGCCCGAGCGGCGGCGGCGTCGGCCACACGGCGATCTATAACACGGCGACCGGCACCTGGACCGCCGGTCCGGACTTCCCCAACGGCGACAACGCCGGCGACAACTTCGCCACGCTGCTTCCGAACGGCGACGTCTTGGTCTTCGGCAACAGCGGCCGTATGTACGAGTTCGATGGATCGACCTTCACCTCGGAAGGCAACTACGGCGGACCTCCGATCCTGCTCCCGACCGGCCAAGTGATGATTCTTGGCTACTCGAGCGTCACGCTCTTCACGCCGACCGGCGGACCGCAAGCGTCGTGGCTGCCGACCATCTCGAAGGCGCCCTCGACGGTCACGCGGGGATCGACCTATCAGATCTCCGGAACCCAGTTCAACGGTCTCTCTCAGGCGATGTCGTTCGGCGACGAGTTCCAAAACGCGACGAACTACCCCTTAGTGCAGATCACCAACAAGGCGACCGGTCACGTCTTCTACGCGAAGACGCACGATCACAGCTCGATGGGCGTCGCGACCGGCTCGCAGACCATCACGACCAACTTCGACGTTCCATCGCAGATGGATACGGGCGCGAGCACGCTCGTGGTCATCGCGAACGGAATCGCGTCGAAGTCGGTCAACGTAACGGTTCAGTAGCGCCGACGGCGCAAACCTCGAACGAGCCGGGCTGGAGCTCTCTCCACCCGGCTCGTTTTGCAATTAAAAAGGCCGGCGCGCCGGTCTGCACCCGCCGCAACAGCGTCGCGAGCAGCAGCACCGAACCGTCGATGATCGCGTAACCGCCGGCGATCGCTGAAGGGGGATTGCCGGAGGTGACGTGCACCCACGGCGTATTCGCGGCCCACATCCAGCTGTGAAACCAGGTTCCGAAGAGCTCGATGTCGGTCGTCGCTATGAAGAGCGCGGCGAAGAACGCCCGGCGCGGGCTAAAGAGCAGCACGTAGCTGAAGAGCGGCAGCCAGAGCAGGCCGTGCACGTCGACCCGGCCGGTCAGCGACGGGAGAACGGTCAAGCCGCCGATCGTCCAAAGCACCGCCACGCCGAGAATCGCGACCGCAAACGCCCGCTCGTGGCGCCGGATCAGATCCGTCGCCGCCAAGCCGAGGCCGAAGACGTAGATGAGACCGTGCCCGAACGGCACGAAGAGCGGTATGCCGCCGAAGCGGTAGTGATAGCCGCCCCAAACGAGCGATCCCATGACCTCGAATCCGGTCGCAACGATCACGCAGACCCAGACGACGTTCCGATCGCGCCCCGCAAGCGATCGCGAGCACAGCCACAGGACGCCGAGCGTCAGGAGGCCGAGCAGGTACTGGCCCGGCCACGCCGCGCGCGTCTGGTCGTCGAGGAAGAGCAGCAGCGGCCCGTAGGCGAGCACCGCGGCGAGCATCCACCACGACGGCACGGCGCGCGACGACGCCGGCGGCAGCACTACAACTTCACCTGCAGCGTGAAGTAGAGGTTGAGCGCGAGCGGATAGTTGCTCGAAAACGCATCGCCGTACGCGGGTGCGAAGGATTGCGCGAAGTACGGGTTGTTTGGAACGCCGTTGACCGCCGCGTCGTTCGGGCTCGTGCCGTTATAGTAGTGCCCGCCGTTATAGAAGGTGTTCGACGTGTAGCCGCAGACCGCGCTATTGGGGGGATACGCGCGGCTCCACGGTTCGCTCGAGCCGCCGAAGCACTCGTTGAAGAGATTGGTCATCATCACTCGTCCCGTGATGCGCGGCGTGAAGTCGTACGACATTTGCAAACCGAGGTTGAACTGCCAGGGCTGACGGAACTCGCCGAACGTATCGAACGTACCGGTCTGCGGGTTGGGGATATAGAGCGTGCCCGGATCCGACCCGTCGCTGGTGAGCGCGTGACTGCACGACGTGTAATCCGCGCTCAGCGGATTGCCGGCCGTGATTCCGAGGCTGCCTTGGTTGGCGTGACAGCTGCGCGGATCGAGGCCTTGAACGTCCGCGGGCGTGCCGTACGTCGCCCCCTCTTGAAGCTGGAGCGCCGGCGTGACCGCGAACTTGCCGCGGCGGTAGTTGAGCACGACCGCAAAAGTGTTTGGCGAAAGGTACGGAAAATCCAGGCCCGGAGCGTACCAACCCTGCGGGTCGAGCGTGGGTTGCGGCGACATGTTGTAGTAGGGATTGAGGATCGAATGGACGCCGCAATTGAGATTCGGCCGTCCCTTCCCGTTGCTCTTGTAGCACTCGGCGCCGCCGCCCGCCTTGGTGAGCGCGTTGAACTCTTGGATGTCTTGGTTATATTGATCGACCGGGCCGACGGTGCTGTTTACATAGTCGCTCCACATCTCGGCAGCGTTGGTGTACGTGTACGAAAACGTTCCCGAGAAGCCGTTCCTGCTGAAGTCCCCTTTGGTAACGAGCAGCTCGACGCCGTCGACGCGTAAGGTTCCCGCGTTGAACGAAGGCGAGATGCCCAAGCTCGGGAGGTTGACCGTCTCGTAGAGTTGGTCGGTCGCCCAGCGGTAGTAGGGCGTCACCTTCATCGCCAGGTCGGTCCCTTTGAAGTGATGCTCGATCGAGAAGTCGTAGTTGTTCGAAAACTGCGGCTGCGCTTCGTGCAGCGGCGAGCTGTATCCGAAGGGAATAAAGCCGAGCAGGGCCGAGGCCAGGTTCGGCTGCAACGTGTTGTACTGAATTTCGTAGGTCTGCGGCTGCTGCGCGTAGCGACCGGCCGAAGCTCGCAGCACCGTATCCTGGCTGACCGTGTACGTCGCCGAGACTCGCGGCAGGACGTACGAGACCGCGTACGACGACGGGTAGTCGTTGGTGAGCAGGATGCCGTCGGTCCCGTTGGGGTGCACCGTCTGGACCGGCGTACCGGTCGAGCGATCGACCGGGCATTTGAACGCGACGTAGGGCGTATAGAAATAGATGAACTGCGGCGGCTGCGGGACGAAGATCGGCTGACGCGTGACCGGGTTGACGCAGAACTCTTTCTGGGCGGCCGCGAACCAGAAGTTGGTCGCCGGATCGTTCGTATCGGCTAAGCCGTACGTGTCGTTTTCGAAGCGCACCGCCGCCTCCACGTTCCAGCGATCGCTCGGGCGCCACTGGTCGCCGATCGAAGCGTTCGTAACCTTGGGAACGACCGCGTTGATGTCGGCGCTATTGCCCAGGTACGTCAGCGCCATCGTCGCACCGGCAACGCACGCCGGCGCGGTCGGTGAAAGCTCGCCGTCTGCGCACGGGTCCTGGCCGTTGAAGTCGCCGTAGGGGGATCCGAAGGTTCCCTGCGAGATGAACTTGTTGCACGGAGCCGGATCGCCGGGGTTGTAGCGCGGGCTCTTCCCGGTCGCAAAGCACTCGGAGCCATCGGTGAAGTTGCTCACCTGCTGCGAGCCGGTGTTGAAGTAGTTGCGGTTGGCGTAGCGCAACGTGTTCGACCTGATGTAGGAAACCATGCCGGTTAGCAAATGCTGGCCGGAAATCTGATCGGCGAGCTGCAGCTCGAGACCGCTGGTATGCGCGCCGACCTCGTACTGATAGTTACTCACGCCGAGAGTGACGTTGTCTCCCCACCCGTTGCCGCTGGCGCGATTGGTGTTCGAATAGAACGTGTACCCGAAGAGCCGCGCGTACGCGGTCGAGCCGAAGTTCTTCTGATACTGCAGCTTAACGATGCTGGCGGTATCCCAGCGCCCGTCGCGATAGTCGGCGGGAATCAGCGATGCGATTTGATTTCCGTGCGCGTTCAGCGGGCAGGCGCCGGGCACGCCGGTCACGTTGGCGCAACGTCCGGTCGGCGATCCCGGATACATGTAGGCGATCGGGAGAGTGGACGCCGACTGGAGCCACTGCGTCGATCCCGGATAGGTGTAGAAATCCGGCCACTGATTGATGTACCCTGCGTAAAAATCGGGCGGCGAGTTGAGCAGGCCCGAGTTCTCGATTCCCGCGCCCAACGGCCCCGCGTCGTTCAGACTCGAGTAGTACTGCGTGAAGTTTGCCGACGACATGTAGAGCAGCTGAACGTCGTCTCGCCCGGTTCCGTGACGATGCGGGATGCCGACGTGGAAGTTGGCGACCACGTTGCGGCTGTCGAACGATGACGGCTGGCCGTAGTTGGACGGATACGACCCGAAGCAGCCGGGGTCGTTGGAGACGGTGCCGTTCGTCACCGCTGGATTGCTGTACGTAAAGTTGTTCCGGCACCCGGGATAGACGGCCGGATAGAACGGCAAGAACGTCGTGACGTGCGCCGGCCAGTAGCCGTATGGAATCGAATCGGTAAGGCTCGCGCCGTTGAACTGGTCGAAATACCGAAAGTCCTGGTTTGTGCCGCCGATCCCGACGTAATAGGAGAAGAGACGGTCGGGCGTCGAGCCGCCGACTTCGACTTCGGCATCGTGGTAGAAGGTCGGCGAGCCCAGCGTCACGCTGCCGACCGCGTAGCCCGGGCTCGTGCCGGTCTTGATCACCTGGTTGATGAAGCCGCCGAGCCCCGTCGCGTTGGAGTCTGCCTCGCCGCCGCCGGTGTAGATTTGCAGCTCTTGCTGTCCTAGATTTGACTCCGAGTTTCCGGGATAGTTGTCGAACGAGCGATTGATCGGGATGCCGTCGTATTCGAATCCGATCTGATCGTAGTAGCCGCCTCGGATGTAGACGGTTTGATTGACGCCAACTTGATTGGGCGGCACGTACGATCCGGGCATCGCCGCGATCGCAGAGTAGGCGTTATTGAGCCCGCCGCCTCCACCCAGCGTCGCCGCCGCGCTCGCCAAGCCGGGGTTGACGGAGTAGACGTCGGTGCCGGTTCCCGGGCGGACCGGACTCAGCGAGGAACGCGACGTCACGCGGGCGATCTGCTTGAGGCTCTTCTGCAGCGCGATCGGAATCGTTTGGCTCTGATCGGCGAAGACCGAGATGCCGGCGATCGAGACGCTCTCGTAGCCGGCGTGCTCGGCGGTGAGCGCGTACGTGTCGGGAGCGAGCGAGATGAACGTGAAACGTCCGGCCGCATCGGTCGTGACGATCGCGACCTGCGACGGGCTCGACGCGGTCACTTGCGCGCCCGCGATCGGCGCCTTGCCGATCGCGTCGACGACCGTTCCCGTCAGCGAGCCGGTCGTGCTCGCGACGGCCGCGCCGCGCACGAGCGAGACGACGATCAGACAGGTGAGGAATAGACCGGTTGCCTTGCTCGCGCGCAATATCCTCATGCACACCCTCCGAAGCTCCCGCAACGTTTCGAACGTTCGTATGCTTTGAGGGCGAAGCGCTCCTCCCCGAGCAGGTCCTATTGTGGTCTCTATCGTGAGAGGTAGTGGTTCATCACCCACGATGCCCAGTCGTTCGCGGGAGTGCCGTTGTAATCGTCGATCAGGACGCCGCAGCCGCCCCACGTGTCCCACGTCCACGCCTCGTAGCCGACGCCGTGCGCGTCGGCCCAATCCATGAAGGTCGGAATATAGTTCGGCTCGCAGTCCGAGCCGTCGTAGGTTTCGCCGGTCTCTCCGAAGATGAGAGGAGCCACCTTCGTGATCGGCCGCATGCTCGAATCGAAGCACGCGGCGGTGTCGCAGAGGTTCTTGCCGTAGACGTGCGCTTCGGCGACGAGTTGGCGGTCGGGATCGCGCGGGCGCGACGCGAGCCACGTCGAGCCGTTGTACTTCGAGCCGTCGATTTTACCGCAGGCGTTCGCGTAATCGATGCACGGGATCGCGATCACGCCGTGGTACCCCGCTTTGCGCATCACGTCGACGGCCTGCTGCATCGCCGCGGTCGAGTAGAACTTGTTCTGCTTGCCATAAGTCGCTTCGTTCTTGCAGCCCTTGCGCATGAAGCAATGCCAACCGACCGTTGTCTCGCCCCACGGCGCGAGAATGACGTTCGGATCGTTTTTGAAGGTGGACGCCATGCTCGACCACATCTTCGGCGAGTGGTCCTCGTCCGGCGCGGCGGGCTGATAGGTCGCCTGGTGCTTTCCGGGCGCTCCCCAGATCAACGAGACCTCGGCATACATGCCATAGCTGTGGAGCAGGTTCACGTAGTTCACGATTGCGGCGACGTAGTTGGCGCCGGCGTACTGCTGGTCGATGCCGTTGATGTCCAACCAGCAATCCTCGTTGAGCAAGACGCGTACGATGTTGACGTTCCACGACGCAATCGCTTTCACCGAGTTCGCATCGCTCGGGCCGTCGAAGATGCCCCATCCTTGCACGCAGGCGTACTCCGTTCCGGAGCGATTGACGCCTTGCAGGTGGACGACGTTGCTCGCACCGTCGACGAGGTGGTTGCCCGAAACGCGCAGCCCGTTGGGGCTTCCGGAGTGCGTGCGCGCGGCCGCGATGGGCGGCGAACCGGGCGCCGTCGCGGTACCCGGATTTCCGGCGCAGCCCGCAAGCAGGACGTACGCGAGGACCAGCGTCGACGATCGAACGTTCATTACTGCCGCTACCTCCGACGCAGGGCCGATTCGACCGCGGCGCGGCGGTTTCCGCCGCCGGCGTCGAGAATGTCTCGGCATGGCGGAGAAGTATCGCTACGGCGAGATGACCTGGCCCGAAGTCAAGGAAGCGGCGTCGCGCCCGTGCGTCGCAATCGTCCCGATCGCAACGCTCGAAGACCACGGTCTCCACCTTCCGATCGACACCGACTTGCTGCTCTGCGCGAGCGTCTGCGAGCTCGCAGGGTCGCGGGCGGCAGGCCGCTGCGTGGTCGTTCCGCCGGTCAATCACGGCTACACGCCCCACCACATGGATTTTCCCGGGGCGATCACGATCGGACCACACACGTTGATCGACTACGGGCTCGATGTCTGCAAGAGCCTCGCCCATCACGGGTTCACGCGCATCCTCGTCGTCAACGGCCACGGGAGCAACACGCCCTTTGCCGACATCATCGCCAGGCTCTGCGTCGTGCACACCGGCGCGCTTGCGGCCGCCGTCAACTATTGGGCCGCTCCGGGCGTGCGCGAGGTCGCGGAGTCGCTGCGAGAGTCCGAGGCCGTCGGTGGCATGAACCACGCCTGCGAGTTCGAAACGTCGCTCTACCTCGCGCTTCGCCCCGAGCTCGTCGATATGAGCGAAGCGGTCCACGAGCTCTCGCATCGGCCGTCGAAAAACTATTGGACCGACCTAATCGCCGGCGACGGACCGCTCGCGATGATGGAGCACTGGAGCCAGCTCAGCGCTAGCGGGGTAATGGGCGACCCGACCAAAGCGACGGCCGAGAAGGGGCGCGCTCTCCTGAACGCCGTTGCCGACGGCATCGTCGAGCTGGTCGACGAGATGCTCGCGCGCGAGCGTACGCCTCGCAAAGACCATCACTAGCCCGCCCATGCGTCGCATCGTGGCGTGGGCGCTGATTGCGATGGCGGCTCTCTCCGCGTGCACGCGCATTCGCGAGGCATCGCGCGGCGCGCCCAATCCCTGGACGACGCCGGGCGTGCTGCGCATCGCGCAGCGCGAAGACCCCGACAACCTCAACCTCCTATTGGGGACCGAGACCGTCGACATCGATCTCTCGGCCTTCTGGGCGGCGTATCTCTTCCGTTGGAGCGACCGCAACGAGCTCGTCCCCGAACTCGCGACCGTCGAGCCGACGCAGGCCAACCGCGGCATCAGCCGCGACGGCCTGCGCATCACCTACCACCTTCGGCACAACGTCGTGTGGCAAGACGGCGCGCCGTTTACCGCCGACGACGTGATCTATACCTGGCAGCAGATGCTCAACCCGCGCAATCTCGTCGTCAGCCGCGTCGGCTACGACGTAATCGCCGGCATCGATCGCGTCGACGCGTACACGATCGAGGTGCGGCTCAAGCGCCGCTTCGCCCCATTCGTGAATACGTTCTTCGCGCCGGCCAACCACCCCGACGTGATCTTGCCCAGGCACCTGCTCGCGCGCTACCCCGACATCAACCGCATCGCATACAACTCGCTCCCGATCGGAACGGGACCGTTCCGGGTCGTCTCCTACGATCGCAACTCCCGCGTCGAAATGGTCGCGAACGAAAAATACTGGCGCGGGCCGCCGCACCTGCGGCGCGTCGACTTCCGCTTCGTCCCCAGCGACGATACGATGCTGACCCTCTTGCAGTCCCACGACATCGACTTCTACTACCGCGCCTCCGAATCGCTCGAACCGGAGCTGCACGGGATCCCGGGCACGCGCCTCGTGACGACGCCGTTCGACCGCTTTACCGACGTTGGGCTCAACGCCTCGGTTCCGGGGCTGCACGACGTGCGGGTGCGCCAAGCGCTCGCGTATGCCATCGACAAAGAAGCGCTGATCGCCAAGGTAATGCACGGCGTCGCGCTCGCCGGCGATTCGAACCACGCGCCCTTCTCGTGGAGCTACGAGCCGCGCGTGCGGCGCTATCCCTACGACCCGGCGCGCGCGGCGAAGCTGCTCGCGCAAGCCGGCTGGCCGCCGGGCAAGCTTCATATAACGCTGGTGAGCTTTACTGGTTCGAACACGATGAACGCCGCCGAGGAGCTGCTGCAGCAGCAGTGGGGCCGCGTCGGCGTTGCGGTCACGATCAAGAACTTTCCGTCGGGCAGGCTCTACGCGACGCTCGGCGCGGGGGGCATCGAGCAGGCGGGAAAGTTCGACGCCGCCTTGGAGAACTGGGAGAACGGCACCGATCCCGACGACTCGATCCTCTTGATGTGCGATATGGCGCCGCCGGCCGGCTGGAACGTCTACCACTTCTGCAACCCGCAAGTCGACGCCGATCAGCGCATTGCGCTGGGCACGTACGACCGCGCGCTGCGCGCGGCCGCTTACGCGCGAATTCAGCAGGTCGTCTCAGAAGAGCTCCCGTTCATCGTGCTCTGGTATCAGATGCAGCTCGACGCGGTCAACACCGACCTGCGCGAGTACCGCCCGGCACACGCCGTGACACCGTTTTGGAACGTTTGGCAGTGGTCGATCTAGGGATGCGGCTGGTGCGCGAGCAGATCGCTCAGCGTGCGCTCGACCTCGGCGCGATTCTGCGCTTGGGTCGTTAGCGGAGCGATCGTCGGGATCTCGCTCTGCCGCTCGTTCAAGGTCATCGTGGCGAGCAGGCCGAGCGGCGTCGCCGGGTAGCCGCCGACCGTACGAAAGAGCAGGTCGGCCCAGAACGCGTTCGCCCAGCCGAACTCCGGGCGGGTAAACCGCGAAGGGTCGTTCGGATCGACCGATTCGTGCATCAAGCCGTTGTCGGTGTCGCTTCGGTCGAGCATCACGATCGCGTTGACGATATCGGCCGATTGCGTCGCGGTGAGCGCCGCACCGATGATGCCGAGAGGCCAAACCCAGCCCTTTGGTGTGTGCGGGCTCCCGAGCCCGGTCGCGTATGTGCCCGTATAGTAGTACGGGTCGTCGAAGCTAAGCGTAAAGCGGCGCGTGTCGAGATAGACCGGATCGTCGTTCGCGCACCAGCCCACGTACGGCAGCGCGGTCAGGTTCGGGATGTTCGCGTCGTCCATCATGTTGTCGTGCCCGTAGCCGTCGGTTTCGTAGACGTACATCCAGCCGCCGTGCCGCGGACTATAGGCGCGGCCGTACCGCTCGACACCGCTCTGCACTTGCCGCGCCAGCGTCACCGCGCTCTGCGCGAGCCGATCGTCGGCGAACGCCTCCCTGGCAAAGGCCGCCAGCAGCCGCATCGCCACGACCGCCATCGCATTCTGCGGCACGTTGAACCGATACGTGACC
Source organism: Vulcanimicrobiaceae bacterium (assembly GCA_049792675.1). Lineage (GTDB taxonomy): Bacteria > Vulcanimicrobiota > Vulcanimicrobiia > Vulcanimicrobiales > Vulcanimicrobiaceae > Cybelea. The sequence goes on from JBARBD010000086.1 coordinate 13,228, forward strand.
GGATCGTCCGAAGGCCGAAAGGCGCTCCAGATCATCCCGGTGTTCGGATTGTAGGCGTCGTGGGTCGGGACCGGTTCGTGCCAGGCGTAGTGAGTGCAGGAGGCGTGGTGCTGTTCGCATTGCAGCGTCGCGACGATCGTCCGCATCGCGTCGTGCAGCGCCGGCGTAAAGATCGAGGCGTCGCGTGTGTTCGCGTAGTAAACGAAGACGAGAACGACCGGCCAGGCCAGCGAGTCGATCTCCCACTTATCTTCCCAGACGTGATAGTCGGCGCTGAATGCCTCGGCGTAGGGGTTGACTAGAATGTTCTTTGCATCGCGCTGGATGACGCCCTCGAAGGTCTTGCGGAGCGCCGGATACGCCCGCGTGAAGCGAATGTACGGAATCGACTGCGCCGAGGAGTCGCGTAGCCACATGGCGGGGATGTCGCCGGTCTGCACGTACGTCGTGCCGTCGCTCTCGGGAAAGAAATCGGCAAAGAACTCGTGGAAGAGCGTCTCGGTCTGAATCGGCCGAATGTTGGTTCCAACCGGAACGATCAGCGTTTGCGCCTGCGCGGGCCGCGGAAGGCTCGCGACGCAGAGGAGTGCGAGCTGCACCACGGCGATCGTGCATCGGCGCTTCACCATGGAACGACGTCTTCGCGAAGCAGGTTTTTTTAGCTTCTCCGCCCGATATCGTGCCATGGGTATGGGTCGACATTTTGCGTTCGTTCTTCTCGCCTCGCTGCTGGCCGCGCCGCCGCTGGCGGCCGCAGGCGCTTCCTCCCCGTCCGAGCAGCTAACGAGCAAGCTGACGTGGCGCAGTATCGGCCCGTTCATCGGAGGCCGCTCGGTCGCCATCGCCGGCGTGCCGAGCAATCCGAACCTCTTCTATATGGGCGGCGTCGAGGGCGGGATTTGGAAGAGCACCGACTACGGCCAGCACTGGACGAATATCAGCGACGGCCAGTTGCCGGGCGTCGCCAGCCCGATCGGCGCGCTCGCGGTCGCGCCGTCGAACGCGAACGTCATCTACGCCGGAACCGGCGAGGCCGATATCCGCGGCGACTTCGACACCGGCGACGGCGTCTACAAGAGTACCGATGCCGGAAAGACCTGGTCGTACGCCGGGCTGCGTGACACGCACATGATCGCGAAGATCGCGGTCGACCCGCGCGACCCCAACGTCGCCTACGCGGCCTCGATGGGGCACGTCTTCAAGGCCAATCCGGAGCGGGGAATCTTCAAGACGACCGATGGCGGAAAGTCGTGGCGCAAGGTGCTCTTCGTCGACGAGAACACCGGGGGCATCGATCTCGCGATGAACCCGCGCGACCCGCGGGTCCTCTACGCCGCGATGTGGCAGGCGCAACGCGTCCCCTGGAAGCTGACCAGCGGCGGACCCGGGAGCGGCCTCTACAAGACGGTCGATGGCGGCACCCACTGGACCAAAATCTCGACGAATCCCGGCTTCGCCGCCGGAACGCTCGGCAAGATCGGCGTCTCGGTCGCGGCCGGCAACCCCCGCGTCGTCTGGGCGACCGTCCAGGCGCGTGACGGCGGCATCTTCCGCTCGACCGACGGCGGCGCGACCTGGAAGCACGTCAACAATCAGATGAAGCTGCGCCAGCGCGCCTTCTACTACACGGCGATCTTTGCCGACCCCACCAATCCGATGGTGGCCTACGCCCCGGAAGTCGACGCCATCTTCAAGACCAAGGACGGAGGCAAGACGTTCAGCGAGCTGGATCTCCCGCACGGTGACAATCACATCATCTGGATCAACCCGCACGATCCGAAGATTCTGCTCGCCGGCAACGACGGCGGCGGGACGGTTTCGGTCGACGGCGGCGACAACTGGAGCTCCGAGCGCAATCAGCCGACGGGGCAGTTCTATCACGTCGCGCTCGACGATCAGTTCCCATTTCACGTCTTCGGAGCATCGCAAGATGAAGGCGCGTTCGAAGGCCCGAGCGCGACGACGTACGGCGGCGTGCCCGAGAACCAATGGTATCCGGTCGCGCTGGGCGAGAGCACGTTCGTGGCGCCCGAGCCGGGCAGTCCGTTCGTGACCTATGGAAGCGGCTACTACAGCGCGTTCGTCCGGCTCGACCGCATCACCGGCGAAGCCAAGAACGTGAGCCCCTTCCCGCGCTACATGCCGGGCGCCCCGTCCGGCGAGACGCAGTACCGGTTCGGATGGACGCATCCGATCTTCTTCTCCCCGGCGAATCCGCACGAGCTGCTGGTAGCGGCTCAGGTCGTCTTCTCGAGCCTCGACCACGGCCAGACGTGGAGCGTGATCAGCCCGGATCTAACGCGCAACGACCCGAGCACCGAAGGGCCGAGCGGCGGTCCGGTCGACAACGATCAAACGGGCGCCGAAACGTTTCCCGACATCGCGTCGCTGGCCGCCTCGCCGCTCGACGCCAACGTTCTCTGGGCCGGGTCGGCGGACGGATTAGTCCACGTGACGACCGATCACGGCGCGCGCTGGTCGCTCGTAACGCCGCCGCAGCTTCCCCAGTGGGCGCAGATCAGCTCGATCGAACCCTCGCATAGCGAGAAGGGGACGGCCTATCTCAGCGCCTCGCGTTTCATGTGGGACGATTACCATCCCTACGTCTACGAAACGACCGACTACGGCGCGCACTGGACGACGCTGACCGGCGGGATACCGGCGGATCAGTACGTCTTCACGATACGTCAGGATCCGCGCGAGCCGCGTCTGCTCTTCGCAGGCACGCGCAGCACCGTCTACGTCAGTCTCGACGGAGGCGGCAAGTGGCAGCCCCTCACCCTGAATCTGCCGGGCGTGCAGGTTCGCGACCTCGCGATCGACGCGCGCGAAGGCGAGCTGGTTGCCGCGACCCACGGCCGCGCCTTCTGGATTCTCGACAATCTCGCGCTGCTCGAACAACTGGCGCGACAGACGTCGTTCTCGGCAGCGCAGACCCAGCTCTTTACGCCCGAGGCGGCGTGGCTAACCAACTCCTACGGCGCGACCGATTTCCCGATCCCGAACTTCGGACGCAACCCGGAGTACGGCGCCAAAATTTTCTTCAATCTGCCGGCCGACTACAATGGGCGCGTCCCGCTGACGCTCACCTTCCTCGATGCTAACGGCGCGACGATCCGCAGCTTCACGTTACGCCCCAAAGAGAAGCACGAAGCGAAGCTAACGGACGAGCAAGAAGAGAACCTCGACGAAACCCAGCAGCGCGAGCGCGAGCTAAAGAAGTCGACCGCCGTTGCGCCGGGTATGAACTCGTTCCTGTGGGACCTGCGCTATCCGCCGGCCTACGACCCGCCGACCTTCCGGAAGCTCGAAACCGACGACTTTCCCGATACCGCGGACGGACCGACGATCGTTCCCGGCAAGTACGTCGTCGTGCTGCAATACGGAAACACCAAGCTTCAGGCTCCGCTCGCGGTAACGCTCGATCCGCGCGTTCATCCGGCGGCCGGCGATTTGGACGCACGGCTCGCGCTCGAAGCGCAGATTCTCGGAACGATCGATCGGTTGGACCGTTCGATCGCCACGGCGATGGCGGCGCGCTCCAGGCTTCCGACGGCGCAGCGCGCGCAAGTCGATGCCGAGATCGCAAACCTCGCGCTGCTCGACGCTCGCTCGAGCGAGTACGACGTGCTCCACGAAACGAAGGTGCGCGAACAACTCGCGTTCTTGATGAACTCGCTGGAAAACGCGTTCGCGCGCCCGACCCCAGCCGAGTACGCGACCTACAAAGATCTCAAGGCGCTGGCCGACGCGGGCGAGGCGCGCTTGCAAGCGCTCGCGTCACCCTGATTCGTTCGTGCGGCGTTACTGACGGACGCAGGCCGCCCAGGTCAGCTCGTTGAGCGCGTTGCTGAACGTCCACCAACCGGCGTAACCGTGCGTGCCCGGTCCGGAGGAGAGCCCGGGGTGCTGCTGGATCGGCGGCCCCGGCCATTGGCTGTCGCCCATCGCGCCCCCGATCGCGGTGTAGCCGTCGCCGCAGCCGGCGTAAACGGTCTTCGGTTTCTGGCTGCGATTCCAGGCGTGCTTGATCGCAATGCCGGCGTCGTCGCGCGCGCACGACGCGTAGGCCGTTCCGCCGCCGCCGATCCAATAGGTGTTCGTGCTTTGGTCGAACCACGACGCGGTCACCGTCCCTAGTCCGTATCCGGTCACCAGCATGAAATGCGGCCCGCATTGCGCCGCGGCCAGACCGCTAACCGGGCCGGCCGAGCGCCAGCGAAACGCTTTGCGCGCGATCTTGCGCGCAGCGCAGGTCGCAAAGGCTTCGGCGCTGGCACCTGAGTCGGGCTTGACGACCCACCCGTTGCGGTAGAGGTCGGCGTGCCCCGTGCCGACGGAACTTCCGTCGCTGCTCGACGATCCACCCGCAACGACGAGGTAGCCGCTCGGGCACTGCGCTACCGCGGAAACCCCCTTCGAGCCCCACGAAACGACGCGCTTGAAATCGGAGATCGTCACGACGTCGGGACGCATCGTACCGGCGTTGCCAAAGAGAGTCGGACCCGTCGGAATCGTCGGGCCTCCGGAGCACGCTGACGCGCACGTAAGCGCGATTGCGATCGCGCAGCTATTCTTGAATTTGATGGTGCCAGGCTACCACGAGGAACGCCCGAACGTCAACAAAAGGCCTTTGCACCGTCGCGCGTAAGGATGGCGGCGTGAACCTCCGACGATTCATCGCTCTCGCAGTCGCGTGCGCTTGGCTTGGTGGCTGTGGCGGGCGCGCAGCCGGGCCGAACCCGTTGCCGCAAGGCCCCGCGGCGTACCAACCCGCGAACCGCGTTAACGCCGTTAACGGCGTTAACGAACTTCCCGAACCACCCGTCGTCAAGTCGGTCAACGGTGTCGCCAAGGTCTCGCTGGTCGCCGACATCAATCGGGCCAACGGACATCCCGCGTTCGCCTACGACGGCATGCAGGACGTCGCGCCGACGATCGTGGTGAAACCCGGCGATACGATCGTGGTGGATCTCGCCAACAACCTTCCCAACGTACCTCCGCCCGGCGAATCGCCCGACAACTCCAGGATGGTCGACGACATCAACCTGCACTTCCACGGTCTGGGCGTCTCGCCGAAGCGACCCGGCGACGACGTGCTCACGATGCTCGCCCACCCCGGCGACACGCTGCACTACGTCGTGCACGTGCAGAAGAATCAAGAGCCGGGGCTCTACTGGTACCATACGCACGTCCACGGCGAGACGAACTATCAGGTCGGCATCAACGGGATGTCGGGTGCGATCGTCATCGACGGTCTGCAGCATCACCTGCCGGGGCTTGCGAAGATGAAAGAGCGTCTGATCGTCGTCCGGGCCACCGGCGGCGGCGAAACCGCCCGCCCGCTCAACAGCAACACGGCGCCGTGCGCGACGCGAGACGGTACGACCGTCTCGCTCAATGGCGCGGTCCATCCGACGATCACGATCGCACCCGGCGAGAAGCAATTCTTCCGGGTCGTCAATGCGACCGGTCACAAAACGCTGCGCTTGAAGGTGGACGGCGGGCAGCTCGAGCTCGTTGCGGTCGATGGTTTCGCGCTCGATAGCTATCCGGGCACGCCCCCGACCAAGATGGAACCGTCGATCGTCGTTCCGCCGGCCGGTCGCGCCGAGTTCGTCGTCACCGGGCCGGCCGCCGGCCACGCCAAATTCAGAACGCTCTGCTACGATTCGGGACCGAACGGGGATCCAGATCCCGAGCTGCTGCTGGCGAGCCTCAAGGCCCCGAACGACGCGGTGGGTCGTGGCGACCGCCCGTCGCGACCGCTCACCGTCGGCGCGCCGCTGCCGCAGAACGCGTATACGGCGGCGCTGCCACCGCCTTCGGCCAAACGCCTCGTCGTCCTAAGCGAGATCGGCAGCGAGTTCTTCATCAACGGAAAGAAGTTTTCGATGAAGGCTCCGCCGATGTTCGTCGTGCACGTGGGCACGGTCGAAGAATGGCGCATCGTCAACGTCACCCAGGAAGTGCACGACTTTCATATCCATCAGACGCACTTCTTGGTCGAAAAGATCGACGGGGTAGCCCTCGCGCATCCGCACTGGGCCGATAGCGTGATCGTCCCGCACCGCCGGGGTGCCGGCAAAGGAAGCACTCCGGGCTCGCTGCTGCTGCTGATGGATTTTCGCGATCCGGTCATCCGCGGAGAGTTTCTCTTCCACTGCCATATTCTCGATCATGAGGATCACGGCATGATGGCCAAAATCGAGGCGATCTAAAAAGCGCTACGGCTGTATAACGATTGATGCGTCGTTAAACTGCGTATACTTGACCGTGATCGTTCCCTGCTGCGCGGTGACGATGCTTTGCACCGGGAGCATGTTGCTGCCGACCGAGATCGTCACTTGTGAGGGGCCGCTGGTAAAGCTGTAGGTGTGTACGCTCTGGCCGTCGAGCGTCTGCGTGCCGAGATCCTTTGCGGTGCTCTTGACTTCGTCCGAAGCATCGATGCTGTCGATCTGATCGACCAGTTGATGGAGGCTGCCTTGCATCGCCGGCGTCTGGGGAAGCTTCTTTCCGTTCGATTCGAGCGTGACGTCCTTACCGATGATGTAGGCCGTTACGCCCGGGAACGGCTGAATTTTCCAACGGTCGGGCGCGACGTGCTCGACCACGATGCCGGGTCCGGCGGCCACCTGCATCACCGCGTGGAACGAGGTCGCCGCATCGAACGCCGCCTTTATCTTGAGCAGGTCGCCGTAGGCGTCGGCTCGCGCCACCCCTGGAACGAGCGCGATCGAGCAGACGAAGGCCAACGATGCACGGCTCCACATACAGGCGATCTCCTAAAGCGAGAGTGAGGCGCGTGATTTCACTGCGATTGCGGCGAGCTCCCGCTCGATCGCATCGGCGAACGCCTTGCGAGCCGGCGCGTGCACGGCGAGGTAGAGCGCTGGCTCGATCAACTCGAACTCGTTCACGCACGGGACGTTTCGCTGGTCGCGCAGCAGATCGACGCGTGCGTAGATCGGCGGCCCCGGCACGCCTGCGACCGCCTTGGCCGCTACGGCGATCTCCTCGGGCGTCGCGTCGATACGCGACGACGGCGCATCACTGATCGAGAGCACGGTGTCGAACGGTTCCTTGACGACCGCATGCGAGTAGACGCCGCCGATAAATATCAGAGCTCGTTCGCCGTAGCCGGTCACCGAGTCGAGATACGGCTGAACGAGCGCGTCCTCGGTCGCAACCAGCCGGTCGAGCGCGGCCTGTCCTTGCGCTTGCGACGACGCGCCGTCTCGGCGCACGAGCGTAACGTCGTGTGCGGCGGCTCCGAGCGCCGGCTTGACGACCGCGTCGCGCCAGCCGCGTCGTTGGGTCAACGACGCGAGATCGCAGCGCGATCCCGCCCGGATCCAGGCGGTCGGCACGATCGGCACGCCGCTGCTTTGGAGCGCGCGCAGATACGACTTGTGCGCGTTCCAGCGCAGCAGCCTCGGATCGTTCCGAATCGCGGTCACGAGCTCGGCGCGTCGCAACCACGCGACGAAATCGGGATAGCGTTCGTGATAATCCCATGTCGAGCGCAGCACGCAGAGCCGGGTCGCGCCCCACTCCGTCTCGGGATCGTCCCAAGCCGCGATCGCTACGTCGAGCCCGCGTTTACAGAGCTCGTCGTAGAGCAGACGATCGTCGGGATCGAGCGCCGGCACAATCCGGCACGTGACGAGCGTGCAGTCGATCACGAGAACATCCTATCATCGCCGCCGGGACGGAGAACACGCCGAATGCAACGAAAATCCGCCGCGGCACCCGGAAGAAGGAGGGATCGTTGGCGAAAAGCCCGCGTTTTCACGCGCTCGACCGAGCCGACTGTTCGATCCTGCGCACGCTGCAGGAGAACGGTCGCGGCTCGTTCGCGGAGATCGGGAAATCAGTAGGCCTCTCGGCGACCAGCGTCGCCGAGCGAATCCGGCGTCTCGAGGAAGCCGGGGTCATCGAAGGCTATCGCGTGCGCCTGTGCGCGGCCAAGCTCGGTTACCCGGTGACCGCGTTCATCCTCGCGCGTCCGAACGGACCGGACGCGCGATTCGTCGGCGTCGCCGCCGAACGGCCGGAGATCCTCGGGTGCTATCGCGTGACCGGCGAGTTCTCGTTCATCGCCCAAGCCGTCGTCAGAGACGTCGGCCACCTCGAGGAGCTCCTGAACTACCTCGAGCCGGCCTCGGCCCACATCGTGACGCTCGTCGTGCTCTCGACCTCGTTCGAAGCCGCGCCGGTTCCGATCGCGGCTACGTCGCTTTGATTGCCTCGACGTCGATGATGATGTCGATCTCCCGGCTGACCACGATCCCGCCGTCGGGCATCTTGTCGTTCCAGTTGACGCCGAAGTCGTAGCGGTCGATCCGCGTGCGAGCCGTAAAGCCGGCGCGCGTCTTGGGTCCTTTGTCGACGCCGTCTTCCCACCATGGGGTCTCCCACGCGCCCAGGTAGCGCACGCTCAGCGTTACCGGCTTGGTGACGTCCCGGATCGTCAGATCGCCGGTCACCCGGTAGTCGGTCGGACCGATCTCGACGGCGCCGGCGCCTTTGAAACGGATCTCTGGATAGCGTTCGCACCCCAGGAAGTCGAGGCTGCGCAAATGATCGTCGCGGGCCTGCACGCCAGTCCAACACGTCGACGCGTCGATCACCGATTCGACGGCGAGCTCGCGCGGGTTGGCCGGATCGAACTCGAGAGTGCCTTGAACGTTCTTAAAGGAACCGCGCACCCACGTGACCATCATGTGACGCGCCCGAAACTCCGCCGCGGTATGCCCGGGTTCGAAGAACCATTTCATAGATACTTCACTCCTCTTCGTGCGCGGGGATTCTCCCCGGCAAAGCGGAACTCCCAGGCGCATGAAAACCGCGCTTTTTGCGATCGCGCTCGCCGTCGCCGCACAAGGCATCGGCAGCGCACAGCAGACCGCCTCGCTGGATCTGCTCCGCCGCGCCAGCAACCCGAACCCCACGCTCAAATCCTATACCGCATCGGCGCAGCTCTCGGCGACCCTGCACGCGGTCATTCCAATACACAAGAACCTCAACGGTACCGTCTACTATCTGAAACCGCGGCGTAAGATCGTTTTTCAAAACGTCTCGGGGCCGCTCAGCCGCTTCAAGGACTTGGCTTCGAATACGCCGACCTACGACCAGGCGATGGCACAGTATACGATTACCCCGCTGGTCGACAACGGCACCGCTTCGACCTACTCGCTCGTCCCAAAGAACTCGGGCAGCCGCGTCAAGAGCATCGCCGTCACCGTCAACGATCAGACGGCGCTCATCGGCCACGCGCAATGGTCGTATACAAACGGCGGGTCGCTGACGTTCGATCAAACCTACAGCAACACCGGCGCCTACCATCTCCCGGCCAAAGACGACATCTCGGCGCGTTTTCCAGGCTACAGCGTGGACGGTACGATCACGTTCTCGAACTACCAGCCCAACGCGAGCGTCTCGCCCTCGATCTTCTCCTCCTCGCAGTAACTACCCGAGGTCGTCCGGGCCGCGGATCGCGATAAACGTCACGATATCCCAGGCGTTGCGGATGCCGATAAAGATCAACAGAAGCACGCCGCCGGCGACGGCAAAGAGCGCTTTTGCCGGAACGACCTCGAGCGCGATGGCCCCGCCGAAAACGGCGCCGTAGGCGACGAGCGGAAGGACCGAATACCACGCCCAGTCCTCGACGTCGGGCGTATACGAGGTTAGACGTCTCGTGCGGTAGACGATGCGAACGATGTAGACGATCCCATACAGACCGGCGATACCGATCGAGACCCCCGGCATAACCAGCGAATGCCACGGCGCGCAGAGAACGGCCGATACGAGCAGAGCGACCGAAAGATGCAGGACGATCGGCGTGCTGAACGCCGCCATTCCGTCGGAAGAGCGACGCAGACGCTCTTCGCCCATCGTGATCGTGATCACGACGAACATCAGACCGGTCAGCGCGGCGGCCGACGAGCCGGTTATGACGTAGAAGCTCGACCACGCCCCGAGGTATGACGATGCGCTTTCAGCCATCTTACGACTTGGGAATCGCCGCCAAGCCGAGCGCGGTTGCGGCCTCTGCGGCCGCCCGCTCGCCGCTCTCGAGCGCTCCGTTTACCGTCCCACCCTGACCATCGGTCGCCGTCGCCTCACCGGCAAAGAAGAGCGTGCCGTCGACCGGCTCACCCAGCACGCGGCGCGCGTCGCCGCCGCCGACCGCGACGTAACTGTACGCGCCGAGCGCGAACGGATCGCGACTCCAGTCGTGCGCGAGGCCGCCTTCGAACTCGCGGCGAGCGAGCGCGCTCTCACCGAGCAGCGCTCCAAACCCGCTCAGTGCGCGCTCGACCACTTCCTCCTCCGAGAGATCGCTCAGCTCCGCCGTCTGCGGGCCGCCCGACCATGCGGCGATCAACCCGCTGCGCACCGGCAGCCGCGTCCAATACGCCGAAAACGGCCGCCCCGGCGCGCGAAAGAATCCAGCGTCGCGATAGCGCGCGTCGCAAATGCGCTCCCAGAATGCCGATCGAAAGCACAGGACCGCGCGCAGCGCGTGACCCATCTCGATGTAGCCGAGCGCTGCGAGCTTGGACTCAGGCAGTTCCGGAACGAACGCAATCGCGTCGTCGCCCCGGTACCGGAGCACGCCGGCCGGGAGGGTCACGATCGCGACGCGCGCGCGAATCGCATGCGATTCCCCGGAGCCGTCGCGCACCTCGACGGCGACGCCGCCGCGATGCCACGCGATGCTTCGAACGGTCGTCGAGAGCGAGATGCGCACGCCCGCGGCGAGCGAAGCGCCGCGCAGGTACTCGAATAGCGGTTGGTAACCCTCGCGCGGGCGCGCGACCGCCGAATCGACGCCGGAACGCCACTCCTGCGCGATCGCCCTGGCGCTTGCGATCACCGGATCGGCCGCCTCGAAGCCTTCGACGAATGCGAGCGCCGCGCTCACCCGGTCGCGCATTGCGGCATCGTCGTCGAAGCGCTTGAGATAGCGATCGACGCTCTCGTCGCCGGCGAGCGAACGGGCGCCATCAAAGAGACTCGCCGCCTCAGCGAACTCCGTCTCGTCGCGTACCAGCTCGCCGCTCGCTTCGCCTCTCCACGAGTCTCCGCCGACGTCTGTCGTCGCCAAGCCCGCATGGCGTAGCAGCGTCTTGGTCTCGATTGCCGGGCCGTGAATGAACTCGGCGCCCAACTCCGCGGGCGCCGTGCACGCTGCGATCCGTCGCGACCACGCGCGGCCGCCGACGCGGTCGCGCGC
>JBARBD010000087.1:0-2756 GCA_049792675.1 Vulcanimicrobiaceae bacterium
GCGAGCGCGAGCACCGCCACGCCGGCGAGCGCGAGCGCGTTCTGCCAGGCTTTGCGGCTCTGCACCGCGCCCGTGGACGGTCCCGCCGGGGCGGCGGCGCCGGTGACGGGCGCGGCGCTGCCTTCGATTGCCGACGAGATCGCCTGGCCGATGACGAGCTGCTCGTCGTCCACCACCTTGACGCCCGCGACCGCGTCGAGCAGGCGCGCCCCGAGCGCCACGATCGGTTTGCCGAAGCTACGCTGCGCTACGCCCATCGCGGTCCAGCCGATCACGACGTACGCGGCGGCCGCGAGCGCCGGAACCTGTCCGATCGCGGTGACGCCGACGACCATTGCGAACAGGTGCCAGATGCGCAGCAACGTCAGGATGCCCGGGCCCAGATACGGGAGCGCGCCGAGAAACGAGAAGAGCAGCGGCGCATAGCTCAAGGCGAGCACGATCGCGAGCTCGTCGAGCGCCAAGTGCGGTGCGTGCGGCAGCCGGCAGACGGCCCACGTGCTGAGCACCAGAAACGCGTAGCCGAACAGAAAGAGCAGCGCGTTGACCGTCCAGCTCAGGACGAGCCGCCCGGGTTTGACGCGGTTTGCGAAGAGCACGATGCTCTGCGCGATGCTCTCGCTCAAGCCGGCCAGGAAGACGATCGCGAGGCTCGCGCCGATCGCTTCGCTGGAGCGCGTCGCTGCCTGCGCGAACGCCGAGCCCTGCAGCGCCAGCACGCCGCTGAGCGTGTAGCCGAGGTGGGCGAAAAAACTCCAGAGGGTGGTCAGACGGCCTGCGTCGATGCCTGCTGGGCGTTGAGGATCTGCGCCACGCGCGCCGCCAGCGACTCGCCGTTGAGGCCGATCAGCCCGCGCTGCTTCTCCTGCGAGTCGTGCTGCACCAGGACGTTTGGCACGCCGATGCGTTCGACGCGCAACTTGAGGCCGCGATCCGAGACGAACTCGGCAACCGCCGACCCGAACCCGCCCGCGAGCGCGTGCTCCTCGAGCGTCACCAGATGGGTGTGGTCGCGATCGAGCTCGAGCAGGAGCGCTTCGTCGAGCGGTTTGGCGAAGCGCGCGCTGACGACCGTCGGAAGCGCATCCCTCGATTCGGCTCGCGACGAGAGCGCGTCGTAAGCGTCGAGCGCGACGTCAACGGACGTGCCGTAGGCGAGAATCGCAACGCCGCGCCCGCGGCGCAGCACTTCGGCCTTTCCGTGCACCAAGGGCGCGAGCGGCTCGTCGTGCTTGCCGTTGGTCGAGCCACGCGGATAGCGTATCGCGGCCGGCGAGTTCAAGGAAAGCGCGTGCTCGAGCATCGGCTGCAGCTCGGCTTCGTTGCGCGGCGCCATCAGCGTCATGTTCGGCAGCGCGCGCAGATAGGCGATGTCGTAGAGGCCCATGTGCGTCGGGCCGTCGTCGCCGACGAATCCAGCCCGGTCCATGCAGAAGACGACCGGCAGACCCTGTACGACGACGTCGTGCACGATCTGATCGTAGGCGCGCTGCAGGAAGGTCGAGTAGATCGCGCAGACCGGGCGCAAGCCGTTCGATGCGAGACCGGCCGCGAAGCAGACCGCGTGCGCCTCGGCGATGCCGACGTCGAAGTACCGCTCCGGAAAACGCTTGCCGAACTTCGAGAGCCCGGTGCCGTCGGGCATCGCCGCGGTGATGCCGACGACGCGCGGATCTTTCTCGGCGACGGCGATCATCGCGTCGCCGAACGCGTCTTGAAACTTCGGACGCGCGGCGGGCGTGCTCTTCTTGCTGCCGTCGCTCGGCTCGAACGCATTCGCGCCGATGCCGTGGAAGGTGCGCGAGTCGCGCTCGGCCGGCTCGTAGCCCTTGCCCTTGACCGTGCGTACGTGGAGCAGCACCGGACGGTCGTACTCTTTGGCCGTCTGCAGCGCGTCAACCAGGACGTCGAAGTTGTGGCCGTCGAGCGGGCCGATATAACGGAAGCCCAACTCCTCGAAGATGACCGCCGTCTTCTCGGAGGGCCCGATGAAGTGCATCGCGCCGATCTCGGCGCCTTCGATCGCGCGTTTGGCCGCGCCGCCGAGCGGAATGCGCTTGAGCACCTTCTTCCCGGTACGCCGAACGAACTCGGCGAGCGGCTTGCTGCGCAGCACGGAGAGATAGGCCGCGATCGAGCCGACGTTGGGCGCGATCGACATCTCGTTGTCGTTGAGAATGACGATGAACTGGCTCTTGGTGCCGCCGGCGTTGTTGAGCGCTTCGTACGCGAGACCGCCGGTGAGCGCGCCGTCGCCGATCACCGCGACGACGATCTCGTCACCGCCGACGAGGTCGCGGGCTTGGGCCATGCCGAGGGCGGCCGAGACCGCCGTGCTCGCGTGACCCGCGCCGAACGGATCGTAGGCCGACTCGCTGCGCATCGCAAAACCCGAGAGCCCGCCGCCCTTGCGAATGGTATTGAATCGGTCGCGGCGCCCGGTGAGCATCTTGTGCACGTACGTCTGATGGCTGACGTCCCAAACGAGCTTGTCGGCGGGGAGGTCGAGCACGCGGTGCAGCGCGAGCGTGAGTTCGACGACGCCGAGATTCGGAGCGAGGTGTCCGCCGTTGACCGCGCACGTGCGCACGAGCAGGTCGCGAATCTCGCTGGCGAGAGCCTCGATCTCCCCGCGCTTGAGGCGCTTTACGTCGGCGGGAGAGTCGATGCGCTCGATCACCATTGGCCCGATTATACGGAACCGCTCCGCGATGACCTGCGGGCCGCGGCGACCACGCGCGCGCACAGGGCGGCGG
>JBARBD010000088.1:0-37786 GCA_049792675.1 Vulcanimicrobiaceae bacterium
CTGCAATACCGGCCGCGACCGCAGCGCCGGCGGCCGGCGCGACCGCGGCCCCGACCCCGTCGCCGGGCTAACTCTCCTAACTCAGATGTAGGTTCGCGAGATCGAGATCGTACTCGATCGAGCGATAAATGTCGTCGGGGATCTCGCCGGCTCGGCGCATCGCGAGCACGGCTTGGCGCTCGGCGGCAAGCGCCTCGCGCTGGAGGCGGCGGTCGATCCGGCTCTCCTTCGCCTCCGTATCTTCGTCTTTGACCGCCTTGCCCCGGAGGAGGTCGATGCGCCGCTGGTACTGCTCGCCGATGCGGTCGGCGATCTCGCGTTCGAGCGGGTTCGCCCGGCCGACCTGGCCGGCGCGGACGCGCGCCATGCCGGCTTCGAGCGCGCGCACGCGCAGCGCCGTCTCGCGCCGGCGGCTTCGGCTCGTCTCGGTGACCCCGAGCCACCGGATCAGCGGCCCGAGCGTGAGACCTTGCAGCACCAACGTCACGAAGATCACGCAAAACGTAAAGAAGATCGTCACCGTCCGCGCCGGAAACGGCTCGTTCCCAAGCGTGTAGGGCAGCGCCAGCGCGATCGCCAGCGAGATGATGCCGCGCATCCCGGCCCACGACATCACGGCGACGTTCTGCCACTGCGGCTTCGGTTCGTGCCGCGCGCCGCCGAAGATGCGCGGGAGATACGCCGCCGGAAAAATCCAGGCGATCCGCACGACGATGACGGTCGCCGAGAGCAGCAAGCCGTACAGCGCATAGCTTCGCACGTGCGGCACCAGCGCTTCGAAGATGGACGGCAACTGCAGTCCGATCAAGAGAAAGGCAAACGCGTTGAGGATGAACGTGAGCAAGCGCCAGACGGAAGAGCCGAGCACGCGCGTCTCGGCGTCGATGAAGCCCGTCGATCGGCGGGCCAGCAGCAGTCCGGCGGTTACCGCCGCGAGCACGCCCGAGACGTGGAACGATTCGGCCGGGAGATATGCCGCAAACGGCGCGAGCAGGAAAACGACTGTTGCGACCACCGGATCGCCGAAGCCGAGCCGCCCGATGTAGCGCAGAACGCCTTCCAGGAAAAAGGCCGCGGCAACGCCGACGACGACGCCCCCCGCGCCGACGATAACGAACGCCAGGCTCGCTTGCGCGAACGAAAACGCGCCGGTGATCGCGGCGGCGAGCGCAAAACGATAGAGAACGAGCGCGGTCGCGTCGTTGACCAAACATTCGCCGTTGACGATCGCCGCCGTTCGGCGCGGCACGGCCAGCCGTTCGAAGATCGCCTCCGACGCGACCGCGTCGGGCGGCGAGACGATCGCGCCGAGCAGAAACGCCAACGGCCACGTAAACTCAGGAACTGTATAGTGCACGACCACGCCGACGATCGCCATCGTGACGATGACCAACCCGACGGCATGCAGCGTGATCGGACCGGCGTTGCGGCGCAGCTCGAACCAATCGGTCGCCCATGCGGCGCTGTAAAGCAGCGGTGGGACGACCAGCAGCATGATCAGGTCCGGATCCACGTGCGGGCGCGGCAAGTGCCGCGCGAATCCGAGCATCGCTCCGCCGATCACGCACGCGATAGGATAGGGAATGTTGAAGCGCTTGGCCACGACGGTCAGGACGACGACCGCGCAGAGGAAGGTAACGAGAACGAGCGCTTCGTTCATCGCTCGTCGATCGGCTCGCCCGCGGCTCGCAGATCGAGTGCGTAGCCGGCGACGACGAGATAGACGTGGTCGGCCCCCTTGGCGAGCCGTTGCACCATACGGCCCATCGCATCGCGAAAGAGCCTCGCCGATGCCGCCACCGGGACCACGTCCCAACCGATTTGCTCGCTGACCGCGATCACGTACGCCGGCGAAGCCAGCAGCGCGTCGACGAACTCCGCCGCCTCCTGGTCGAGCTGCGATTCGAGTACGGTGTAGTCGATCTCGAGCAGTTCGATGCTCGCAGAGATGCGGGCCGCGAGCCACGTGCCGAGCGCGTCGACGAGCAGGCACGCGTTCGAGGGAGCCTCGCGAAAGAAGGTCAGCTGCGCCGCACGGCTCATCGTCGCGGTTTCGAGCGTGCGCCATGCGGCCGGCCGGTCCCGCACGTGGCGCGTGAGACGCGCGCGCCACTCGGCGTCTTCGAGTTCGCCGGCCGCGGTGGCAACGTAGGTCACCTCGCAGCCGCTCGCGCGAGCGAGTCCCGCGGCGAACGCGCTCTTCCCCGAGCGCACCGGTCCGGTCACGAGCACGACGGCCATCGAAAACGCATTCGACTCTGGGCGGCGTCGCGCCCCGCTGCGCCGAAGTCCCGTCCCGATCATGGTGTGGAATCTGTTGGCGGTCGCATTCGGCGTGGCGACGATCGGCGTGACGCTGAGCGACGTCTTCCAATCGGTCGTCATGCCGCGTGCGACCGGGCGCCGTTTCCGCATCAGCTTCTACGTGTGGCGCTGGACCTGGTATCTCTGGCCGCGCCTCGCGTGGCGCGCCTACGGCGAACGGAGCGACCCGCGCGAGGATTTCTTAGCGGTCTTCGCTCCGTTCATGCTGATATTTCTGATCGCCATGTGGGTGGGGCTGCTGGTTTTCGGATTCGCTTTCGTGCTGTGGGGCGTGCGTGGTGGAATCGGGCCGGGACATCCGTCGTTCGGAACCCTGCTCTACTTCTCGGGGACCTCGCTGCTGACGATCGGCTTCGGCGACGTCGTCGGGCACACCGCGGCGCCGCGTTTCGTCTCGGTGCTGGCGGCGCTCGCCGGCCTCTCGTTCCTCTCGATCATGACGGCCTATCTGTTCGCGCTCTTTGCGGCCTTCCAACTCCGCGAAACGTTCGTCGTGATGGTGGCCGCTCGCGCGGGCACGCCGCCGAGCGGCGTCAACCTGCTGGCGATAGCCGGATATTCACGCACGCGCGACGACCTCGCGCCGCTCATGATCGACGCGCAGCGTTGGGCGGCACAAGTCATGGAGAGCCATCTCGCCTATCCCGTGCTCGCCTTCTTCCGCTCGAGTCACGACGATCAATCCTGGATCGGCACGCTCGGCACGCTGCTCGACGCGGCCACGTTGATGATGACGACGATCGAGGACGCCAACGACGGACAGGCCCGCATCTTTTACAACGTCGGGCGCCACGCAACGCGCGACCTCTCGAAGTACTTTCAGGTCGGCGCTACCGAAGAGTCAGCCGGCATCGAGCGCGCCGAGTTCGATCACGCCTGCGACCGGCTCGCCGCGGCCGGCTATCGCCTGCACGATCGCGACGAAGCGTGGAGCCGCTTTGCCGGCTTGCGATCGGGGTACGCGACGCATCTCAACGTGCTCGCCGGCTTCTTTCAGATCCCGCCGCTGCAGTGGATCGGCGACCGTTCGATCATCCGCGTCTCGCACCACGCCTAAAAACCGTGGGCCACGTCGTGGTGGTGAAGAAAGCGCTTGACGTCGTCAATCGGAACGGCGAAGCCGATGCTGTGTTCGTCGTCGAAGCGCGATTCGGCGACCCCGACGACCTCGCCGGTATCCACGATGAAGATCGGCGCCCCGCTTTCGCCGGGAACGATCGAGAGCATCACTTCCAGTGAGTCCTTGCGTACCGAGGAAAGGCGCCCGGAGTTCACCGACGTCGCCAGGCCGAGCCCTTCGTCGTCGAACTCATCCGGAACCGGATAGCCGAGCAAGCCGACTTCGCGCCCGATTTGACCATCGAGGTGTGACGAAGAGCCGAGCGCGATGGTGGGAAGGTTGCGCATTGGCGTGCGCAGCAGGGCGAGGTCGAGATCGGCGTTGGCTGCGACGACGCGCACCGGAGCGCGCTGCCGGTTGGCGATGGTAATATGGAGGTCCCACGCGCCCTCGATCGCGTGCTGCACGGTGACGATGTCGCTGCCCCAGCTGCCGGAGCGCACGACGAAGCCGGTAGCGTACCCGTCGTCGTAGCGATCGCGCTTATGCTCCGGCGGTATCTTCATCGAAAGCAAGACGACCGCCGGTCGAATGCGGTGCACGAAGTCGACGAACGCGTCGTCGGGATTGTGGCTGCTGCAGCCGCTCGATCCCAGCAGCGCTAGGACGGCCGCGCAAGATGCTGCGCGCGAAATCATTTACAAGCGTTCGATCAATGCGGCGCGCAGCGAATCGAGGCCTGCACCGGTCTTGGCGCTGACTTGCAGCGCCCCGGCCTCGGCGTGCTCGCCGCGCGCCGGCATATCCGACTTATTGAAGACCAGCAGGCGCGGCGTGCGATCGAGCTCCAGTTCGTGCAGAATCCCTTCGACTGCGTCGCGCCGGCGCGGCCACTCCGGATCGCTCGCGTCGACGACGTGCAGCAGGAGATCGGCCTCGCGCAGCTCTTCGAGCGTCGCGCGGAACGCGTTGACGAGGTCCTTCGGAAGGTCGGTGATGAAGCCGACGGTATCGGCCACGCGCGCGTACGCGCCCGGTCCAAGATAGGCGCGCCGCACGGTCGGGTCGAGCGTTGCGAAGGGCTGGTCCGCGACGTAGGCTTGGCTGCGCGCTAGTGCGTTGAGCAGCGAGGATTTCCCGGCATTGGTGTACCCGACGAGTGCGACGAGCGGATCGCGCCGGGGCGACGACCGCCGGACCGCGCGCTGGCGGCGCACGTCGGCGAGCTGGCGGTTGAGCACGTTGATGCGCTCGCCGATGCGGCGGCGATCGACCTCAAGCTTCGTCTCGCCCGGTCCGCGCGTCCCGATCCCGCCGCCAAGGCGCGAGAGATCCGCGCCGACGCCGATTAGGTTCGATTGCCGGTAGCGCAGCTGCGCGAGCTCGACTTGGAGCTTTCCTTCGCGGCTGCGAGCGTGGCGCGCGAAGACGTCGAGAATCAACATCGTGCGATCGACGATCGGCAGCGGCACGATCTTCTCGAGATTCTTGCGCTGGCGCGGACGTAGATCGTTGAGAACCAAGATCAGGCCGGCATCGAGCTCGCGCGCGCGCTCGGCGATCTCGACGGCCTTGCCGCTTCCAACCAGCGTCGCCGGATCGACCTTCTCGCGGCGCTGCACGATGCGATCGAGGATGCGCGCGCCGGCCGCTTCGGCGAGCGCTTCGAGCTCGACGATCTCCGGCTCGATCGGCCGGCGCGCGTCGCCGGTATCGACGGCGACGAGAATCGCGCGTTCCACTACGGCGCCGGCCCGCTTGCGAGCGGCTCCAGGTGCTCTTGGAGCCAGCGCACGCCGGCGTTGTAGTTCGGTCCCGGGCGCTCGATGACGTCGGCGTTCACCGAGTAGACGCGACCGAGACGCACCGCGTGGAGGCTGCGCCAAGGTTCCTCGCCGAGGACGGCGCCGAGATGCGTGGGTGGATCGGTGACGAGCATATCGGGTTGCGCGCGCAACAGGGCTTCGGCGCTATACTCTCCATACGGCGCTCGGAGATCGCTTGCGGCGTTCGTGCCGCCCGCAAGCGCAATCAACTGGGTGATATACGAACCCGATCCGGCCGTCCAGATCGGCCCGCTGCCGAGCACGACGAAGACGCTTGGCCTGCGCGTAAAGCGCGCGCTGCGGCGGCGCAGCCGCTCGGTCTCGCGCTGCAAGCGCGCCACCACCGCGGCGGCTTCGCGCTCGCGACCCGTCAAGGCGCCGACCGCTTTCAGATTCGAGAATATCTGCTCGTAGGTGTCGTCGTCGAGCAAAACGACGCGGATGCCGGCCCGTCGCAGCGGTGCCGTCAATCGCGCCTGCGCCGGGATGCCGAGCACGACGCTCGGGTGCAGCGCCACGATCGCTTCGGCGTTGACGTCGTTGAAGTCGGCGACGCGCGGAAGCGCCTTCGCTTGCGGAACGTCGGTGAACTCAGAGACGGCGACGACTTGGGATCCGGCGCCGATCGCGTAGAGGTCGTCGACGAACGACGGCACCAGCGCGACGACCCGCGCGCCCGACGGAGGCCGCATCGTCTCGCCACGACCACTGGGAGCACGCGAAGCGCAGCCTGCCAGCAACAACGCCGCCAAGGCGACGCCGAGGCGGCTGACGAGGCCGTGTCGGTTCTCGTTCGACATCCCGGAGCGTGTACGCACCGCACGTAGCGCCGACCTCTCGGAAGGAGGCGGCACGCGCGCGAGCAACTCAGGCCCTACGTTTGCGCGGGAAGCCGGTGTAAGGCCGGCACGGTCGCGCCACTGTAAGCGGGGAGCCGCCCGACGTCACTGTCCGTCACTGGATGGGAAGGCGCGGGCAACGGCGACGATCCGCGAGTCAGGATACCGCCGCAGACGTTCGAGCATAATCCGCCTCGCGTCAAGGAAGGGATTGCGATGTTTCCGCTTATCGTTGCCGCCGTTGCGGCATCACCCGCTCCATCCTCTTCGCCCACACCCGTCCCGCAGATCGCGCACGTCGTGACGAGCGATCGCGGCATCGAAGCCGCCGTGCGCACCGCGCGCACGACCTACGTCGTGACCGCCGCCGAAATCGCCCGCGAGGGCGATCGCACGATCGCCGACGCGATCGAGAGCGTTCCGGGTGTCAACGTCGTCCGCTACGGCGCGTTCGGCGCGCAAGCCAGCGCCGGCATTCGCGGCAGCTCGGCGGCGCAGATTCTCGTCCTCGTGAACGGTCTTCCGATCGCCGGCACGCAGATCGACGGCGTCAACCTCGAGCAGCTCTCGGTCGGCGGCGTCGATCGAATCGAGGTCGTCGAAGGCGGCGGCTCGACGCTCTACGGCTCGGGCTCGATCGGCGGCGTGATCAACATCATTACCGCGCAACAGCCGGTGCGCAGCAATGCGACGCTCGCCACCGGATCCTTCGGCGAGCAGACCTATCTCTTACAGACACCGTACCTCTCGTTTTCGCGCACCTACGCGACCAACGATTATCCGGTAGAGAACGCGCCGAACCGGCAAAACGCCCAGGCCGGATTGACGACGCTCGACGCGCGCTACTCGCACGCCGTCGGAGCGATCGACTTCACCTTCACCGGCGACATCGGGGACGCGCGGCTCGGCACGCCGGGCGAGCTGGGCTATTTTTCGCCGACCAGCGAGCAGAGCAATGTCAATCGCAACCTGCAGCTCGAACTGCAGCATCGCGGTGCGCGATCGACCACGACACTCCAGCTGGGCGACTCGTCGCAAGATCTCGCCTACACCTGCGACACGCCGGCCGACCAGAACTGTCCGAACTCGTCGTATCCGACGCCGCCGCCGGGCGCTTCTTCGAATCCGCCATACGCGCAGGTGCTCTACGACCAGCGCTGGATGGCGAGCCTGCGCGACGTCGTCGGCGACGAGCGGCAGCGGCTTGTTTACGGCGTCGACTTGATGCGCGGCGTCGCGCGCATCGATCAGGGTACCGGGGGCGGGTCCCCGCTCGCCGCCGATTACGCGCCGCTCTACGATCCGTACGCCCAGACGGCCGCCTACGTGCAATCGCAGTGGTTCTTTGCCGCCGGGGCGCAACTCTATGCGGGATTGCGCGGCGAACGCGACGGCGGCATCGGCGGCGCGTACTCGCCCTCGCTCGGCGGCATTCTGCCGTTGAACCGAAGGCTCGAGCTAAAGCTAAACGCCGCAACCGCGTTTCGCGCGCCGACCGCCGAGGATCTCTACTATCCCGGCTTCTCCAATCCGAACCTGCAGCCGGAACGCACGCGCGTCGCCGATGCGACGCTGGCCGCTCCCTCGCTCTTGGGCGGCGTCAGCTTCGGCTGGTTTACGACCAGCGGTTCGAACCTGATCGTCTCGCCGCCGCCGCTCTACATTCCGGAGAACGTCGGCCGCGCGTCGATCCAAGGCCTCACGCTCGCCGTGCAGACGCCCCCGCACCACGGACTCGCGGCGACGCTCGACGCCACCAATCTGTATCGCGCGCAGAATCTGCAAACCGGCTCGCGCCTCCCCGGACGGGGCCCGGTTTTCGCGGTCACGCTCGGGCTGCGTTACGTCGCGCCGCCGACCAGCCGTTTCGACGGATTTCGGATCAGCGCGCGCACGCAAGGCGCGCAGGAGCCGGAGGATCCATATCTCTCGCCGATTTATGCCGTCTATCAGCCGGCGACGTTTACGAACGTCGAGGGCTACGTCGGCTACCGGGTCACGCCCCGGCTCATCCTGACGCTGCGCGGCTTCAATCTCGGCAACGACCGCTATGCGATCTACGCCGGCTATCCCATGCCGGGACGCTCGTTCGCGCTGGAGCTGCGCGCGAAGTGAAGGGAACATAGTGCGCGGTCCGCTCGCGGCGCTCTTGCTCATCGCTGCCGTGCCGACGGCCGCGGCAGTCAGCCTGCTCGTCTGCGGAACCCCGCTTTCGTTCGCCGAGATCGCCGGCGCGCTCGCGCATCCGCGCGGGACCGGCTCGCTGCACGTCATCGTCTGGGAGCTGCGCCTGCCGCGCGTCTGCATCGCCGCAACCGTCGGCGCGTCGTTGGCGCTCGCCGGCGCGATGCTCCAAGGAATGCTGCGCAACCCGCTGGTGGATCCGTACTTGACCGGCGTCAGCGCCGCTGCCGCCGCCGCGATCGCAATCGCGATTCTCGCCGGCGTGGCCGCGTCGGCGACGCCCGGCATCGGATTTATCGCCGGCCTCGCCGCCGCGCTACTCGTCGCGGCGCTGGCGCGGCGAGGCACCGGGATCGATTCCAATCGCCTGATCCTGGCGGGCGTCTCGCTCTCGACGCTCTTCGCCGCAATCGTCACGCTGGCCGTGATTCGCGCGCAGTCGAACGATTACGCCGGCGCGATTCTCGCCTGGCTCGCCGGCTCGATGGCGGGGCGCGGGTGGCACGATCTCGCGATCGCCGCGCCGTACGCGGGCCTGGGCGGATTTCTTGCGCTGTTGGCGGTCGGACCGCTCAACGCGTTGCGCGTCGGCGAGCTGCGCGCGCGCTCGGTCGGCGTCAACGTGGACCGCGCGCAGTGGATCGTTCTGGCTTCTTCTTCACTCCTCGCGGCGAGCAGCGTCGCGCTCGCGGGTCTGGTCGGCTTCATCGGCCTGATCGTGCCGCACGTCGCGCGCCGACTGGTCGGCTCCGACGCGCGCGCGGCGTTGCCGGCCTGCATCGCGCTCGGGGCCGCGTTCTGCATGCTCGCCGACGCCATCTGCCGGTGGATCGTCGCGCCGGCGGAGCTCCCGATCGGCGTCTTGCTCGCGTTCATCGGCGTGCCGGCCTTTCTCTATCTCTACCTGCGCCCGGCCTCGTCGCTGCGAAAGAGCGCCGGCGGATGATCGAACTGCGCGACGTCGCCCTCGAGATCGCGGGTCGTCCGCTGCTCGGCGGAATCGGTGCCCGGATCGCCGAGGGCGAGTTCGTCGCGGTGCTCGGGCGCAACGGCGTCGGAAAGACGACGCTGCTGCGCGCCATCGCCGGGCTGCACCCACCGGCGTCGGGAACGATCCTGCTCGACGGCGCCCCGAGCGCGCAGCTGGGCGGCGTCGAACGCGCGCGGCGCGTCGCGTTCGTGACCGGCGACGAGCTCTTACTCGACGCGCTGCGGGTCCGCGACGTCGTCTCCATCGGTCGCTACCCGTACCATCGGTGGTGGGAATGGCAGCAACGGCCGAGCGACGAGCGAGCGATCGATGCCGCGCTCGCATCGGTCGACATCGAAGATTTTGCCGATCGTCTCTTCTCGACGCTGAGCGCCGGCGAAGCCCAGCGCGTCTGGATCGCACTCGGTCTCGCCCAAGAGACGCCGATCCTTCTCCTCGACGAGCCGACCAGCCACCTCGACGTGCGCGTCGCCCACGAGATTCTCTCGTTGCTGCGCGGCTTGGCACGCGGCGGCAAGACGATCCTCTGCGCGCTGCACGATCTCAACGAAGCCGCTGCCTACGCCGGCCGCATCGCGCTGCTCGGCGACGGCGGGCTGCTCGCGCTCGCGCCGCCGCGCGAGCTTCTTTCGGGGAGGTTGCTCGAGCGCGCCTACGGGATCGCGATGGAGCAGGTCTCTCTCGAAGGCGGGCGCCTGCGCGTCTTCGCGCGCGACGCCTAGCGGGCCGCTAGGGATGGGTCTTGTGAAGCGGTCGCACGTCGGTGCCGAGCACCCAGCGAATGAAACCGCGGCTCGGCCCGCTCACGATCACGACGCCGACGGCGTCGTCGGGCGACTGCAGGATCGGCGAGGTGACGTAGTTCGGAACGCACGAGAGCACGTTCGCGTGCGTGCCTGGCGCGACCAGCACCGCGTGCGGCAGCAGCGCTTGCGCTTCGTCGAACGATGCGGCGCTGTAATCGCGTAAGCGTACGCGCGAATCCCAGAGGAAGACCGACGGATCGTCGGTCGTGCTGTAGAGCACGACGTGCTCGCCCTGGTGCAGCTTGCAATCGGCCCACGCCGCCGAGCTCGCGGCCAGCCAGCAGAGGAACGCGAGCAGCGCGACCCTACGCACGCTCTTCACCCGGATCCAGCACGCGGATCGCCAGAACCGCAAGATCGTCGCGCAGCCGGTTTCCACCCAGGGCACGCACGCGCGCGACCAGCTCGTCGGCGAGCTGCTGCGCACCTGGAGCGGCGTGCTCGATCAGCTCCATCGCCCCGCGCTCGGTGAGCTGCTCGCCGCCGCGATCGCGCGCCTCGGTGAGCCCGTCGGTGGCGAGCACGAGCGTGTCGCCCGGGACGAGGTCGAGGCTCTCGGTTGCGAACGGCTCCTCCATCACCCCCAGCACGGGACCCGTCACCGCGAGCTGGCGGACGCCGCGGCTGTTGCGCAGGAAGGCTGAATCGTGTCCGGCACTGGCATACTCCAACCGGAACGTACCCGTATCGAGCAGGCCTACGAACATCGAAACGAAGAGATACGGGTCGCCGACCGCCTTGGTGAAGGCGATATTGAACTCGGCGAGGATGGCCGAGGGCTCGCCTTGGCGCAGCGCGATCGAGCGGATCATGAACTTGATGAAGGCGGTCAGCACCGCCGCATCCACGCCCTTTCCGCTAATGTCCGCGATCAGGACGAGCGCGCGGTCCTTCGAGAGACGGTAGACGTCGAAAACGTCGCCGCCGACGGCGATGTGATTGGTCGCCGAGAGATAGGCGCTACCGACTTCGCAGTGCGGCAGCGGCACCGAATCGCTGCGAAACGCGCGCTGTAGAATTTCGGTCGTCGTTCGTTCCTCCTCGAGCTCGCGATTGAGGCGCGAACGATAACCGTTCAAGAAGATCGCCAGCACGCCGAAGCCGAGCACCCAGAGCGCGCGCACGTAGGAAGAACGATCGAGCTGATCCTGCGTGCTGCGCACGAGCGCGTCGTCGGTGGTCGCGAGCTCTTCGCGGATGGCGGCAACCGTCCGGGTTTCGTAATCGGAGAAGAGCTTGTTTCTCTTGTCGAGCACCTCCAGCCGTTCGCCGGGATGCCGCAACAGCGGCGCGGCGACGTCGCTGCGCCACTCGGACTGAAGACGCCCGTAACTTTGCAACAGCTGCCCGGCCGCTACCAGGTGCTGCTCGACGAGCGTGCGCCGAATCGTGTCCTGTTTCGCGTCGTAACCGGCGGCCGCCGCCCAATACTGGCCCGCGTAAAACGAATCGCGGGTCAACGAGTAGCCGCGCAGCGAATTCTCCTCGTCGATCTGCAAGCGGAGCAGCTCTTCGAGCGAGATCTGCGCCTGTTGGATATCCGATTGCCGCGCGAACGTCGTGGCGATTTGCGCGCGCGTCTCGAACGCACCCTCGACGCCGAAAGCGAGCGACAGCACGATAAATGCCGTCAGCAGAAGAGTGCCCGTCACGCGCGAGAGCGATGCGTTCTTCACGAAGGCGTCACCGGCGTGTGGTCGAACAACGGAGAACCGTGCAGACGCGAGTAGATCCCACGATTTTTAAGTCCTACGACGTTCGCGGCATTTATCCGTCCGAGCTGAGTGACGATATCGCCTACGCCATCGGGCGCTGCTTCGTGCCGCTCGTCGCGGCCGGGCGGGCCCCGGGCGACTCGAAGATATCGGTCGTCGCCGGCCGCGACATGCGCCAGTCGGGCGCGAAACTCTTCGATGCGTTCGCCCGCGGGGCGGCCGACGCCGGCGCCGACGTCGTCGACATCGGAATGGTCTCGACCGACGCGCTCTACTTTGCGGTCGGGAAGTTCGCGTTCGATGGCGGCGTAATGATCACGGCCTCGCACAACCCGGCGCAGTACAACGGGATGAAGTTCACGCGCGCGCAGGCGCAAGCGATCTCGCTGGATACGGGCCTGGCCACGATCCGGGAAGAGCTCGTCGAGGGCAATCTTCCGCCCAAGGCCGCGGTTGCCGGAAACGTCTCGCATCGCAACGTGCTCGACGATTTCGCCCAGCATTGCCTCTCGTTCGTGGATCGCGCGAAAATCAAACCGTTCAAGATCGCGATCGATGCGGGCAACGGCATGGCCGGCGAGACGATTCCGCACGTCTTCAAGTTCTTGCCCTGCGAGATCGTCCCGCTCTACTTCGAGCTCGACGGGAGCTTTCCGAACCACCCGGCCAGCCCGATCGAGCCGGAGAACATGATCGATTTGCAGGCCGCGGTCAGGAAGCACGGCTGCGACTTGGGCGCCGCCTTCGACGGCGATGCCGATCGTATGTTCATCGTCGACGAGAAGGGCGACTTGATCGACGGCAGCACGGTGACGGCGCTGGTCGCTCTGAATACCTTGAAGAAATATCCCGGGGCCAAGATCCTTTACAATCCGATCTGCAGCCGCAGCGTGCCGGAGCTCATCCTCAAGGCCGGCGGCGTACCGATTCGCTCGAAGGTCGGGCACTCGATCATCAAAGCGGTGATGCGCGAACAGGACGTCGTCTTCGGCGGCGAGCACAGCGGGCATTTCTATTTCCGCGACAACTGGTATGCCGACTCGGGCATGATCGCGTTGCTGCAATGCCTCGAGGTTTTCAGCGAGGCCGACAAACCGGTGAGCGAAGTGATCGCGCCGATCGACACGCGTTTTCGTTCGGGCGAGATCAACAGCACCGTCGCCGACATCCCGGCAAAGTTGCGCGAGATCGAGGAGCGCTACAAAGACGCACAGATCGACCACCTCGACGGCGTCACGATTTCGTATCCGAACTGGTGGATGAACGTGCGGCCGTCGAACACCGAGCCGCTGCTGCGGCTCAACGTCGAAGGCGACACGCAAGCGCTCATGGAGCAGCATCGCGACGAAGCCCTGGCGCTGATCGGCGGTTAGGAGGGGCGCCCCCAAGCGAGGCGTCGAATAGCCCGATTCGAATGTCCATTCGGCTCCTAGGACCCGCCTTCATCGCGGTCGGCGACGGAACGTCGACGTTCGGGCGCATAGCAGTCGAGGACGGGCGCATCGCCGGCGTGCTTCCAGCCGACGGTCCATCGGATTTCTCGTTGCCGGCCGGCAGCACGATCGCGCCGGGCTTGATCGACGTGCATACCAACGGCGCGGCCGAGTACCTCTTCAACCGCGATCAAGGCAACGCGGTGCCTGTTGCCGGAACCCACTACGCTCAGACCGGCGCAACCGGATACGTTGCCAGCGTGATGACCGCGCCCTGGGAGTCGATGCTGCACGCCGCGTCGGAGATCGTCGAAGCCGCGAATCAACTCGAAGAGGACGCGCCGCAAGGCGCGCGCTGCCTCGGCGTGCATTTCGAAGGGCCGTTTCTCAACGCCAAGTTTCGACGCATTCATCGGGCCGATTGGTTGCTGACCGCCGGCGCAGCGCGCGCGCAGGAGATGGTCGATGCCTGCAAAGGCGCTTGCCTGCTGGTGACGATGGCGCCGGAGATCGACGGCGCGAGCGACGCGCTGCGCATCTTCGTCGAGAACGGCGTCGTCTGCTCGGCCGGCCATACCGGCGCGCGCTACCGCGAAGGGATGCTCGCGATCGGGCTCGGCTTCCGCTCGCTCACTCACGCGTTCAACGGAATGCCGCCGCTCGACCACCGCGATCCTTCGATTTTGGCGGCCTTCATCCAGGATCGCCGCACGCACGTCCAGGTCATCTGCGATGGTTTTCACGTCTCGCCGGTGATGATCGACATTCTCCACCGGACCCTCGGCGACCGCATCGTGCTGGTAACCGACCACATGCCTCCCGCCGACCCGGGCTATCACATCGAAGGCGGCGTGATGCGCGCGGCAGACGGCACGATCGCCGGAAGCGCGTTGCGCATCGACGAAGCGCTGCGCAACTACATGTCGTACGCGCAGATTCCGTTCGCCCAAGCGATCGTTGCCGCAAGCTACGCGCCCGCACGGCTGATTCGCCACGAGGGCGAGATGGGGCGCATCGCGCGTGGCGCGCGCGCCGACCTCTCGTTCTGGGACAAGGAGTACCGCGTCATCGGCACGATGGTCGGCGGCCGTATGGTCTTCGACCGCATCGAAGCCGAGCTGGAAGCCGTCACCTAGCCCGCTAGCGCCTACTCCGAATCGACCGGCTTGTACGAAGGCTTCTGGCGGTTGAAGTAGGCGCGCGAGTACTTCGAGCCGATCGGCGTGAATGCGCGAGGCTGCTGCGAGAAGTCGAAGCAATCGGCGATGCTCGCCGCGCGCGTGTCGGTCGTGCGCACCAGCGGCAGACTCCAGTTGTCTTCGACGAACCGCAAGATGCTCCCGAACTCGTACTGGGTGTGCGAGACGTACCCCTGACTCGACGCACCGCGGCGCGCGTAGGCGGAGACGACGATCATCGGGACGCGAAAGCCGAGGCCGCCCGCGTTGTCGAAGAACGGCGGCGGAACGTTGTCGTAGAAGCCGCCCCAGTCGTCCCAAACGACGACGATCGCCGTCGAATCCCAGTAGCTGCTTTCGCCGACCGCGTTGACGACGCTTGCGACCCATGAGGGGCCGCTATCCGAAGCCGAGCCGGGATGATCGGAGTTCATCTCGTCGGGAACCAGCCACGAGACCGCCGGCAGCGCGCCGTTGGTGATGTCGGTGAAGATGTCTTTCTCAGAATCGGTCACGTTCGTGCCCCACTCTGGGCCGTTGCGCACCGCCTTGATCGCATCGAAGGCGTTCCAGAGCGAGCCCGTCCCGCCGCGGACCGGCGGCGAGTAGTACTTCCACGAGACGCCCTTCGCGTCGAGCGAGTCGCGCAGCGTGCGGTAGGTGAAACACGGAAACGGGCCGCCGTGGTAGAGGTACTTCAGCTTCACGGGCGCCACCGTCGTGCCGCCGGGGCCCTTGAGCAGAGACGTGATCGTGCCGGCCGGCGCGTCGCATCCCCACGGCGAGTGCGACGGGAAATCGACGACGCTCTCGATCGGATCGATCGCGGTACCGCCGGCAATGAGATCCTGATGAGCGGTGAAGCTCCCGCTGCCTTGGGTCTGGAACATGTGATCGGCGAGCACGTACTGCTGGGCGAGCGCCCAATACGGCGCGATCTCGCTCGGGTTTACGTATTGGTAGGCGCGCCGTCCGGCCTTTCCGTAGCACTGCCCGCCGCTTCCCTCGAGATCGAACCCGTCCATCTTCCCGTGGTCGTAGTCGCGTAAGAAACCCGTCCACGAGTGGCCGAAGTCGCACGGCTCCGAGAGATGCGCCTGGTGCAGCAAGATACGCCGGCCGTCCGAGGTCTTGCCTTTGGTCGCGCCGGCCGCGCCCGGGAAGGTTGCGAAGAGATCGTCGAAGCTGCGGTTCTCCTGAATCACGATCACGACGTGCGCGATGGCGCTCGAGCTGCTCGATCCGGGCGGGAGACGCTGCGGTAGCGCGGTGACGCGGGCTCCGCCGCCGGCCCCGCCCGCGCACGAAGCAATGCCCAGCGCGATCAGGATCGCGCCGAGCGCGCGATAGGGCGTCACGCGCTTTCCAACTGCTGCCGCGCGTCTTGGGATCGCTCGCGCGCGGCCGAGCGAAGCATCGCGATCGCCGTATAGAGCACGACCACGATGACGAGCACGCGCACGTAGTTAAGCGGCAGGCTCTTGACCAGGAACGCGGCGATCAGCACGGCGGGAATCCCTCCCAGCGTCAAGCCGATTGCGGCCCGCATCGAGAACGCGTCGAAACGAATGAAACGCAGGCTCGCGACCGGCATCAGAAAGGCGCACGATCCCATCATGATCGGAAAAGCCGCGGCCGGGTTCATGCCGAGCAAGCTTACCATGATCATGCAGGGTGCGTAGAGACCGATCCCGATCGTCATCAGCGCGCCGAGGAAGAAGCTCACCGCGATGCCGATCCAGAGTCGCGCGCCGGCCAGCCCCAATGCCTGGCCCGTCAAGCCGTACTGGCTGCCTTTCAAAATCGTCACCGTAAAGAGCGCGGCGGCGCCGAGCAGAGCGACGCCCATGCCGATCTGCACGTAGCGCCGCGGCAACCGAGCGACCAGACCGGCACCGAGCCACGCGCCGACGACGGCCGCGAGAATCAACGCCAGCAGCGTGGGGGGCTCGACGGCGATGATCGTGATGAAGATCGCCGCCTGGACGACGGTGGGCAAAGCGTGGCCGACGTTGAGCGTCCCCGGTATGCGTTCGTCGGGGACGAAACGCAGCAGCTTATACATCGAGGTCGTGGTTGCAAACGAGCCGATGCCGAGCGTATCGAAGAAGTTCGTTACGAACCCGATCCCGCCGCCGATCGCCGCCGTGAGCGGATCGAACGCGCTGCGGTGGCGCGGGAAGGCTCGGATCAAAGCACCGATGAGAATGGCTGCCACGACGGCGAGACCGATCAAGAGCAGCGTGTGGACGGTCATACCCGCAGACCGTACGCCCACAATGCTCGACGGCCTGCTATCGCCCGGAGGCAGCGAGCTCGCGGGTGGCCGCCGCGTTGAAATAGACGGCTCTGGGGTGGTGCACGACGAGCGCAGCGGTCGATTGTTCGGGGACGATCTGAAACGCCTCGGTCAGCGTGACGCCGATCTGCGCGCTCGCATCGAGCAAGCGAAAGACGATCTCGTGCTGCTGCAGATCCGGACAGGCCCCATAGCCCCACGAGTAGCGCTTTCCGCGCTCGGCGATTGCAAGCTCGCGGCGAATGTGACGGTGCGTGTACTCGGCCAGCGCCTCGGCCGACTGCACGGAGAAACCGTGCAGAAAGTACGACTCGCTGTAATCGCCGGCCGCCTGAAGCCGCTCGACGCTGCGCGCGGCATTGCTGCCGACGGTCACGAGCTGCAAGGCGACGACGTCGCTCGCCGCGCCGTCTTCGGGCTCGCGCAGGTAGTCGGCAAGACTCAAGTGCTCGCCGCCGGGTTGACGGGGGAAGGTCATCCGCGCGATTTCGCGGCGACGCTCGCCCGGGTCGTAAAGAACCAGCTCGTTCCCGAGGCCGGCCGCCGGGAAGTATCCGTAGACGGCCATCGGTTCCAGCAGATCGCCCGCCAGCGCCTCGACTTGGTAGCGTTGCAGGCGCGGCTCGAAATCGTCTTTGACCAGGCGCTCGAAGGCGTCGCCTTTGACGTTTCCCGCGCCCCACGAAAGACGATAGAGACTGCGCAGATCGAAGCAGGGCCACACCTCGCGCAAATCGATCGGATTCGATGCGTTGCCGAGCGTTCGAATGCCCCAGAACGGCGGCACCGGTACCTCGGCGAGCTCGCGCTTAATCTGCGAATAGACGGCCGCGCTCGAGGCTCGTACCGGCTCGGCGGGGCGGTCGCGCTGCGCGAAGGCTTCGCGCTTGGTGCGCTCGAGCAGTTCGTCGCGCCGTTGCGGGTCGCTGGTGAGCGCGTCGACCAGCTCGAGCCCTTCGAACGCATCCTTCGCGTAGAAGAGCCCGCCCTCGAAGAAGCGGGTACCGTCGTCGAGCAGCGCGATGCGGCGCCCGAAGTCGCGATTGATCGCCGCACCCCCGATGATCACCGGAAAGCGCAGCCCGCGCGCGTCTTGCTCCTGCAGGCAGACCGGCATTTGTTTGCTCGTCGAGACGAGCAGCGCCGAGAGCCCGATCGCGTCCGCATTGACTTCGATCGCTTTCTCGAGGATCGCGTTCATCGGAACCTGCTTCCCGAGATCGTGCACGGTGTAGCCGTTGTTGGCGAGGATCGTGTGAACAAGGTTCTTGCCGATGTCGTGAACGTCGCCGAAGACCGTCGCCAGCACGACGGTTCCTTTGGTTGCGCCTTCGGTGCGCTCGAGGAAGCGTTCGAGATGGGCGACGGCCTTCTTCATCACTTCTGCCGACTGCAGAACGAAGGGCAGAATCAGCTCGCCGCGGCCGAAGCGATCGCCGACGTCTTTCATCGCCGGTAAGAGGATCTCGTTGAGCACCTGGACCGGCGTGCGGCCGAGCAGCGCCTCGTCGATCTTTCCCTCGATGCCGTCCTTGCGGCGGCGCAGAATCGCTTGATGGATGCGCTCCTCGATCGGCGCGCCGGCGTCGGCCTCGCCCCCGGCGGCGACCTGCGCGAGCGACTCGGCCGGAATCGCTTCGAAGCGCTCGATCAGTCGCGTCAACGCATCGGGCCGGCGATCGAAGACGAGATCGTCGCAGAGCTCGCGGACCTGCGCGTCGATCTCGAAGTACGGCGTGATCTCTTTCGGATGGACGAGCGCGCAATCGAGACCCGCCTCGACGCAGTGATGGAGAAAGACCGAGTTGAGCGCGGCGCGCGCATCCGGCTTTAGACCGAACGAGACGTTCGAGACGCCGAGCGAAGTCAGAACGCCCGGCAGCTCGGCTTTGATACGCCGGATTCCCTCAATCGTCTCCAGCGCCGAACGCCGGAACTCGTCCTCGCCGGTTGCGAGCGTAAAGGTGAGATCGTCGAAGATCAGCGCCCCAGGCGCAAGCCCATACTCGCCGACGACGATTTCGTAGATGCGGCGGGCGACGTCGAGCTTGCGCTGCGCGCTCTTCGCCATCCCGCTCTCGTCGATCGTCAGCGCGACGACCGCCGCGCCGTGTTCGATCGCGAGCGGCAGGACGGCGTCGATCTTCGCGCGCCCCGATTCGAGGTGCACCGAGTTGACGATCGCGCGGCCGGGATAGTTCTGCAGCGCGACCTCGAGCACGGCCGGTTCGGTCGAATCGATCATCAGTGGGGCTTCGATCGATTGCGCGAGCCGCCGTACGATCTCTCGCATCTGCGCGTCCTCGTCGGATCGCTCGGTCAGCGCGCAGCAGACGTCGAGCGCGTGCGCGCCACCCTCGACCTGCTCGCGCGCAACCAGCACGATCCCGTCGTAATCGCCGGCGAGCAGGAGGCGTTTGATTCGCCGCGAGCCCTGCGCGTTGATGCGTTCGCCGACCAGCAGCGGACGCGGCTCCTGCTCGAGCGCGACCGCGGTCATCGCGGAGGCGACTTCCTGGCCGCGCGGAAAGACCGCGCGGGCTCGTCGCGGCGTCGCGGCGATCGCCTCGCGGATCGCCGAGATGTGGGCCGGAGTCGTCCCACAGCACCCGCCGACGACGTTAACCCCGAAGTCGCGCACGAACGCCGCCAGCTCGCGCGCGAGCTCTTCCGGCCCTTCGGGATAGATCGTTTCGCCGCGCGGTCCCATCAGCGGGAGGCCGGCGTTCGGAACGACGCTCACGAAGCACCGCGAGTTTTCGCAGAGGTAGCGAATCGAGTCGCGCATCTGCGCGGGGCCGGTCGAGCAGTTGAGCCCCACGACGTCGACGGGGAGTGCGTCCAGCGTCGCGCAGACGGCTCGGATGTCGGTTCCGAGCAGCATCCGCCCCTCGGTAATGAGCGTCGGCTGCGCCTGGATCGGAACGCGTCGCATGCCGCGCGCAAACTCGCGCGCGATACCGGCGATCGCAGCCTTGAGCTCGAGCAGATCCTGCATCGTCTCGAGGAGCAGCAGATCGACCCCGCCCTCGACCAGCGCGCGGGCTTGCTCGGCATAGATGTCGCGCAGCTGCTCGTAAGTGATCTTCGACAGCGAAGGATCAGAGGAGGAGATCAGCATGCCGGTCGGCCCCATCGATCCGGCGACGAAACGCGGACGGGCGGGCGTGGAGACCGCGTCGCAGGCGTCGCGCGCGATCTGGGCGGCGCGGAGGTTCACCTCGATCGCCCGCTCGCCGAGGCCGTACTCGTCGAGTTTGAGCCGCGAACCGGTAAACGAGTCGGTCTCGACGACGTCGGCGCCGGCGGCGAGATAGGCGTCGTGGACGGCGCGCACCAGGTCGGGGCGCGTGAGCACGAGCGCCTCGTTGCAGCCGCGATAGCGCGGACCGCCGAACGCGTCGTCGGATAGATCGAGCGCCATGAGCTCCGTCCCCATGGCGCCGTCGAAGATCAAGACCCGCTCGCCGAGCAGGCGCAAATAGTCAGACAAGAACTTCCCCAACCGCGCGTCCGGCCCGATTATACACAATCGGCCGGCCAAATCGAGCTAGATCGGCGGCTTTTTCTTCGTCCAGCACGCCGAGCTCGCGCAGGAGCGCGATGGTTGACGGGCCGCGGCCGCGCGAACTACCGTCGCGCACCTTCGACGCGTAGCCGTATCCGCACGCAACCGCCGCGACGCCGTGCACGCCTTCGGCTCCGGCTTTGGAAACGATCGTTCCACCGCCGGCCAGCATCAGCTCGGTATCGAACTGTCCGGCTCCCGCGACATACTCGGGGTGGGCGACCATCGCATCGCGCACGATCGCCAGCGCCTCCGCGTCGCGAGACTGCGGGCCGGCCGGCGACGCGAGGCGCGCGAAGGAGCGGGCAACCCTTCGCAGGCTGGTTGCGTAGACGGGAATGCCGCAGCCGTCGACGCCGACCCGCCACTTCGCCGCATCGTCGTCGCTGACGCGCGCGCAGAAGGCGAGGATGCGCTGCTGCGCGGGATTGCTCGCACTGGTGTAGGTCGTCGTGTCGGCGCCGATCGTCTTACAGAGCGCCAGGATACCGGCGTGTTTGCCCGAGCAGTTATTGTGCAGCGCAGTCGGCTCGAGGCCGGCGCGGATTAGCGCGTGCGCAGAGGCTTCGTCGTAAGGAAGATGCGCACCGCACTGCAACGCGGCCGGATCCATGCCGATCTTCTCTAAGATCGAGAGGACGGCTTGAACGTGAAAGATCTGGCCCGAGTGCGAGCCGGTCATCACCGCGATCTCGCGCGGATCGAACCCGAACCGGTCGCGCGCGCCGCTCTCGACGATCGCTGCGGCGATGAACGGTTTGGCCGCCGATCGCAGGTAGACGGGAGCGTCGATCTCGCCGGCGCGCAGCAGCACCTCGCCGCTCTCGTCCACGGCGCAGGCGTCGACGCGGTGGAACGACTCGACGAGATCGCCGCGCGTGACCTCGACCAAGAGCCCGTCGGGCCGGTCCGCGCGCGGCGTCAAACCAGCGCGGGTTCGACGATCGTCGCTTCTTGCTCGGCGAAGACCGGATTGCTCAAGTAGCGTTCGCCGGTATCGCAGCCGATCGTCACGATCGTCTTTCCTTTCGACTCCGGGCGCGCGGCGATCTGCAACGCGGCCCAGACGTTGGCGCCCCCCGAGATGCCGACGAGCATCCCCTCGTCGCGCGCAAGCCGGCGCGCCGTCGCGATCGCGTCGGCGTCCGTCACGCGGATCACTTCGTCGTAAATCTTTGTGTTGAGCACCTTGGGTATGAATCCGGCACCGGTTCCTTGGATTTTGTGCGCGCCGGGCTTTCCGCCGGAGAGCACCGGCGAGGCATCCGGTTCGACCGCAACGATCGTCACGCCGGGCTTACGTTCCTTGAGGACCTCACCGACGCCGGTGATCGTGCCGCCGGTCCCGATCGCCGCGACGACGACGTCGACCCCGCCGTCGGTATCGCGCCAAATCTCCTCGGCGGTGGTGCGGCGATGGATCTCGGGATTGGCCGGATTCTCGAACTGCTGCGGCATGAAGTACTTGCCGGGCGCGCTCGCCGCGATCTCGTTGGCGCGCCGGACGGCTCCCGGCATCCCCTCGGTGCCCGGCGTGAGCACGACTTGCGCGCCATAAGCTTTGAGCAGATTGCGGCGCTCGATCGTCATCGTCTCGGGCATGACCAAGATCAGCGGATATCCCTTGGCCGCGGCGACGAAAGCCAGCGCGATGCCGGTGTTGCCGCTGGTCGGCTCGAGGATCGTCATCCCCGGCAAGAGGCGCCCGTCGCGCTCGCCGGCCTCGATCATCGCAACCCCGATGCGATCCTTCACCGAACCGGCGGGATTGAACGACTCCATCTTCACTAAGACGGTCGCCGGAATACCTTTGTTGAGGCGCGGAAGCTTGACGAGGGGCGTGTTGCCGAACGTGTCGGCCAGAGTCTCGTAGATGCGTGCCATAGTATCGTGCCTAACCCCCGCCGGGTCCCGAGCGTTTCACTCGCCGATATCCCAGAGCAGGCCGAGATCTTTCTTTGCAAACGAACGGAAGGCGATGAGCGTCTGGGTCGCCAGGATGCCGTCGAGCGCGGCGACGTGCTCGGTGACGATGTCGTTGAGCTCCTCGTGCTTCCGCACGCGCGCCACGGCGACCAAGTCGTAGGGCCCCGCGACCGAGTAGACTTCGACGATGCCGTCGATCGCGAGCAAGTCGTCAGCGATCGAACGCAACCGCGACCGCTCGACGTCCATCAGCACGAATGCGGTGACCACCTATTTGTTCTTGAAGCGGGCGACCCGCTTTTCATTGTACGCGGCCAGCCCTTCTTTTGCGTCCTCGCTCTTGAAGAGCAGCGACTGCAGCTCGCGCTCGAGCGCCAGCGCGTCTTGGAGCGGCAGCTCCGCGCCGGTCTGGACGCTGCGTTTGATGTGTCCGACCGCCATCGGCGCTTTGTTCGGAGAGCAGAATTGCTTGGCGTAATCGACGATCTGCTCGCGAAACTCTTGCGCGTTTCCCTCGAAGAGGTCGTTGACCATTCCCCATTCGAGCGCTTGCTCGAAGCTGATGGTCTTGCCGGTAGCCATCAGCTCGATCGCCCGCGATTTGCCTACCAAGCGCGCGAGCCGCTGCGTTCCGCCGGTGCCCGGCAGCACGCCGAGCGCGACTTCGGGCAGTCCGATCTTGCCGGCGTCTTTACGCGCGATCCGCAGATCGGCGGCCATCGCGATCTCGAGCCCGCCACCGACGCAGTGCCCGTTGAGCGCCGCGATCACGAGCTTGGGCGTCTGCTCAAAGCGCTGCAGCGTCTCGTTGGCGTGCAGGCAGAACATGTACTTGAACTCGGGCGTCACCTGGTTGAGCATGCCGATGTTCGCGCCCGCCGAGAAGAACTTCTCGCCCTTGCCGGTCAAGACGATCACCTCGACGTCAGGATCGAACCGCGCGTCGAGCATCGCTTCGTCGAGCTGACGCATCATCTCGTGCGTGTACGTATTGGCGGGCGGGTCGTCCATCTCGACGAAGGCGACGTGGCCGTCCTTCCAATAATTGATGACGCGCTTACCTTCGAGCCGGCGCTCCTCGCGCCCGAACGGCGTCGTCGCTCCGTTGACGGTGGTGCTCATGCGAGGTTTCCTTTCGGTGCGATCCAGTTGGGATTCTTGAAAATTTCTTCGAGTTTGGCTTCGTCGTCGGCGTTCGGCAGCGCGGTCGGAGCGTACGCCTTCCACTCCTCCTCGGTCAGCTTACGGCCGTCGACGGTGTAGCGTTCGCCGGCGTAATCGCCGATCTTGCGATTGAAACGCATATCCGGCACGAAGAGCTTGGTCTCGCTGACGTTGACCTCGTTCACGCGCGCGACCGTTCCCGCGATCTCGTCGTAGAACTGCCGGCGCGCGCGCTCGTTTAA
Organism: Vulcanimicrobiaceae bacterium; assembly: GCA_049792675.1. Classification (GTDB taxonomy): domain Bacteria; phylum Vulcanimicrobiota; class Vulcanimicrobiia; order Vulcanimicrobiales; family Vulcanimicrobiaceae; genus Cybelea. The sequence continues at coordinate 23,557 of JBARBD010000088.1, forward strand.
GTGCTCTTTATCGACGCCGTCGCTCGTCTTGTCTTCGTCGACGCGCCCCTTGATGCCCCAGGTGTACGCCCACTGCGCCGAGCCGGAATGATCGGTTCCGAAGAGGTCGAGCGATCCAGAGATCCATTTGTTGTAGTATTTCTGCTGGATCTCGACCGGAACGGCGCCGGCCTTGGCGATTCGGCGCAACCCGGTGATGCCGGTGCCCATGTGAAACGCCTCCTCGCGCAACATCGGGCCCATCGAGGCGGCCAGCGGCGCGAAGCTCGAGTGCGCCAGCATCGTCAGCTGGAACTTGCCGTCACGATCCATGAAGTTCGTATAGGCGAAGAAGTCGAGCCAATGCGTCACGTCCTCGTTGAAAGCGTTGAGCAAGCGGTTCTTCTTGCCGAAGGCGCGGCGCTCGAGCATCTTCTGCGCCTCGATCTTCCCCTCGCTGCCGAAGTTCTCGACCATCAAGTGGCACATCTGATAGCCGTGGCGCGTCTCCTCGACCATGATGCGCACGAGCGAAGCCAGGTCGTACTCGCTGGGCGCGTTGTTGACGAGAAACCGCTGCTGTTCGTTAGACGCGAACTCGGTGTCGCCCTGATAAACGACCATGTTGAGCACCGCGTCGCGCATGCGCTGGTCGGGAATCTCGCGGACGCGCTCCCAGCGCCGGTCGCCCTTGAAATCGCCGAAGTAAATCTCCGACGTCGGGAGTTCGCCGTACTTCGCCTCGAACTGGTACCCCGGCATAAAGCGGTCGACGAGCTCGCGGTCGAGACCGATGTCCCGTTTCCATTCCTCGAGCATGACGATCCAATCGTCGAAGGTCGAAATGCGATTCATCTTCCTGCCTCCAGCTATATGACGGAAATTCACCGGCCGGTGAGAATACCGTCATACTAAGTCCCGATGCAGGAGGTGTCAAGGGTGGCCCTTCCCGAGGTTGGCGGCGAGAAGCGGCTCGTCAGCCGGCCGAATTCCTTTATCTTCACGCTCTACGGCGACATGGCGCACGGCCTGGGCGACGGGGCGCTCTGGATCGGCGCCCTCATCCGGCTGATGGCCGCGTTCGGGGTCTCGCCCGCCGCGGTGCGTCAGGCCGTCTCGCGGATGTCGCGCCAGGGTTGGCTGGTTGCGCGGCGGGAGGGCAACCGGGCCTTCTACCGCGTGACCGACCGGGGGCGCCGCCGCATCGAGGAGCTCAGTCCGCGCATCTACGGGCCGGTGATCGAGTGGGACGGACGATGGCGCCTCCTCTCGTACGCGATCGGCGAGGCCCATCGTAAGCGTCGCGAGCGGCTGCGTCAGGAGTTGGGCGTCCTCGGCTGGGCGCAGCTCTCCCCTTCGATGTGGATCTCGCCTTCCGATACGCTGGAGGCGGCGCGCCAGGCGGCCGCAGCCACCCTGACGCTCGATGCCATCCATCTCTTTGCCGGCGAGTATTGCGGGCCGCTCGGCGATCGCGAGCTGATCGATCGCTGCTGGGACGTCGCGGCGATCGCGGCCGCCTACGAGGAGTTCGTCGCGCGCTACCGGGCGCGCGTCGCGCTCGAGCGCGAACGGGGCGCGCTGACCGACGCGGGAGCCTTTACCGAGCGCCTCTGGTTGGTTCACGACTACCGCAAGTTTGCATATCTCGATCCCGGGCTGCCCAGCGAGCTGTTGCCGGCTCACTGGCCGGGTACGGCGGCCGCCGCCCTCTTTCGCGAGTACTACGCGGCGCTCGGCAGCAAATCACAACGCTACTTTCATCTTTGTACCAGCTAGCAAGACGGGGCCGACCATGGAAGCGTCGAAGCGACCCGGCCATGCCCAAGCGCTTCATGATCTTTTTGGCGATCGCCGCGCTCGCAATTGCGGCCTGCCACAGCAGCAGCTCGACCACGCCGCTTCCCTCGGGTTCGCCCGGCTCGCCGGCGCCGAACCCCTCGATCAAAAAGGCGACGATCTTGGTGACGAATCTCGGTTCACCCGTCCCCCGGGTGCCGGTCGAAGAGTCGACGCCGCGATCGAAGACGAGCCCGCGCCCTGGGACACCCTTCCAGACGAAGAACACGGGCATGAAGGGGCTGGTCCGCTTCCTCGATCTCAAGCCGAGCCAGACCTACTGCTGGGTCGCCCACATCTCTCCGGGACATACGTCCTCGGAGTGCGCCGGCTGGGCCGTCTGGCAAACCGGCACCGTCACGCTGGGAACCTAACGTTCCAATAAGAAAGATTCCGATTTAGTTCAGATCGTTACGCTTCGTCTTCTTGCAGATGGAGATGACAGCCATCTTCGGCGTCCGAGAGCACGTCGCGTGCTTCGGCGAGAACGGCTTTAGAGAGCGGACGCTTCGGCGGTTCGATCGATCCCTCTTCGGCAAGGAAATCGACTTCGCTCCAATCCTCCCACGTCTCGAGCGGCTCGCCGTCGAGTAACGCCGGAAAGCGCACGCAAAAGCCCTGCTCGACGTGCAGGCCGACGACCGTCACTTCTGTGCCGCGCGGAAAGTAGGTTCCGTCCTTCCAAAGAGTGCCGCAGGTCGTGCTGTATGCCTGCCCGATCTTCAGCGGTTCTTCCATGCGGTCTACGCCCCGAACGGATCCATCGGCCGCTCGCCGATGAAGGTCAACACGCTTTTTGTCTCCGTGTACGAGCGCATCGTCTCCATTCCCAGCTCGCGACCATAGCCCGATTGTTTGTATCCGCCGAACGGAATGCCCGGAAAAACGGCGTACGGGGTATTGATTGCAACCGAACCGCTGCGGATCGCGCGGGCGACGCGATTCGCGCGCCCGATGTTCGACGACCAAACGCTCGCGGCAAGTCCGTAATCGCCCTCGTTGGCGAGCGCGATCGCGTCGGATTCCCGTTCGAAGCGAACGAGCGCGGCGACCGGGCCGAAAATCTCTTCTCGCACGATGCGATGCGAGCTTTGTGCCTCGAACGCCGTCGGGCTCCAGAACGTTCCGCCTGCGAACGCGCCGTCGAGCTCGGGCGGCGCGCCGCCGAAAAGCACGTTGGCGCCCTCGGCCGCACCGATCTCGCAGTAGTGTTTGATCTTCTCGAACTGCTCGCGGAGCGTGATCGCGCCGATCTGCGTATTCGGATCCTCAGGATCGCCGACGCGCAAGCGTTGCGCCTTCTCGGCAAACTTGCTTACGAAACGATCGAAGATCGTCGCCTGCACGAGAATGCGCGAGCGCGCCTCGCAGCATTGGCCGGCGTTGTAGTAGACGCCGTAGAGCGCGCCGGCGACCGCGGCGTCGAGATCGGCGTCGTCGAAGATGACCGCGGGCGACTTGCCGCCGAGTTCGAGCGTCACGCGTTTGAGCGTCCGCGCCGCGGTTTCCGCCACGATCTTTCCGGTTTCGGTCGAGCCGGTGAAGGCGATCTTGTCAACGCCGGGATGTTCGACGATCCAGGCTCCGAGCTCGCGCCCCGAACCGGTAACGACGTTGAGCACGCCTTCGGGGACGCCGGCCTCGAGCGCGATCTTCCCGAGTTCGATCGCCGTGAGCGGCGTCACCGACGAGGGCTTGAGCACGATCGTGCAGCCGGCCGCAAGCGCGGGCGCGATCTTCCAGGACGCGAGCAGCAGCGGAAAGTTCCAGGGCACGATCGCGCCCACGACGCCGACCGGCTCGCGCACGGTATTGGCGAGGTAGGTCGGAAGCGGCGGCGGCAGGCTCTCGCCATAGTTCTTCGTCGTCGCGCCGGCGTAGAACTCGAAACAATCGACGATCGCGCTCATCTCGCCGCGCGCCGTTTTGATCGTCTTGCCGTTATCGCGCACTTCGTGCAGCGCGAGCTCCGGGGCCCGTTCGGCGATCAGCTGCGCGATCTTGTAGACGATCTTCGCGCGCCGCGAGGCCGCCATCGTCGGCCACTTTCCTGTATCGAACTCGCGGCGCGCCGCGGCGACGGCGTCGTCGACGTCGGCGTGCGTCGCCGCTGCGACGTCTGCAAGCTTGGCACCCGTCGCCGGATTGAAATCTTCGTACGTCCGGTCGTCGGAGGCATCGCGCCAGGCGCCGCCGATCAACAGCTGCGTCTTCGGCACGGTCGAGATCGTTGTCATCTGATTGCCTTCTCCTCGACGCGCTCGAATACCGTTGCGATTCCCTGTCCGACGCCGATGCACATCGTCGCGAGCCCGTAGCGGCCGCCCCGCCGCCGCAACTCGTGCAGGAGCGTCGCTGCGATGCGCGCGCCGGTCGCTCCCAGGGGATGGCCGAGCGCGATCGCGCCGCCGTTGACGTTCGTCTTCGCCGGATCCAACTCCAAGTCGCGCATGCACGCGATCGCCTGCGAAGCGAAGGCCTCGTTGATCTCGACCAGATCGAGTTGCGCAACGTGCAAGCCGGCGCGCGCGAGAGCTTTGCGGACCGCCGGAATCGGGCCGAGCCCCATGACGTCGGGCGCGACGCCGGCCGACGCAGACCCGACATACCGCGCCATCGGCGCGAGGCCGAGACGCCGCGCGGCGCTCGCCTCGCAGAGGAGCAATGCGGCCGCCCCATCGTTGATGCCCGACGAGTTGCCGGCCGTGACCGTTCCGCCGCTCTTGAAGACCGGCGCGAGCGTTGCCAGCGCCTCGATCGTCGTCCGCGGGCGCGGGTGCTCGTCATTCGAGACCGGCGTTTGCGCCGCACCGGCGGCGACCGGCACGATCTCGTCGGCGAAGGCGCTGCGCTCCATCGCGGCCTTGCACTTCATCTGCGACTCGAGGGCGAAGGCATCTTGCTGGGCGCGGTCGATCGCGTAGAGCTCGGCGACGCGTTCGGCGGTCTCGCCAAGCGAGATCGTCCACTGCGGCGGCATCTTCGGATTTATCATGCGCCAGCCGAGCACCGTGTCGAAGAGCTGCTGCTTGCGCCCGAACGGGGCCTCGCTCTTGGGCAGCACGTACGGCGCGCGGGTCATCGATTCGACGCCGCCGGCGATCATCACGTCGCCCTCCCCAAAGGCGATCGCCTGAGCGGCCGAGTTGATCGCCTGCAAGCTCGAGCCGCAGAGACGATTGACCGTAGCGCCCGGAACCTCGATCGGCAGCCCGGCCAAGAGCACCGCCATGCGCGCGACGTTGCGGTTGTCCTCGCCGCTCTGGTTCGCCGCACCGAGATAGACGTCGTCGATCGTCTCCGGCGCGATGCCGGTGCGCTCGACGACGGCGCGCAACGCGATCGCCGCAAGGTCGTCCGGGCGGACGCTCGCGAGCGCGCCGCCGCTGCGGCCGATCGGCGTGCGCACGGCGTCGATCACCCAAACCTCGCGGCTCATCCGACCGGCTCCTCGGCACCGGAGACGTCCTCCACGTCGAGCACCCAGAGCGAGCGATGCGGGGCAAACGCCTCGCCCTCCGACGCCGCAAGGAGCTTCAAGATGCGGGTCAATCGCGCGCCCCCGATCTCGCGGCCCCACGCGATCGGACCGATCGGATAGTTCGCGCCCAGCCGCATCGCGATATCGACGTCGTCGGGGGTTGCGACGTGCTCGTGGACGGCGATCATCGCTTCGTTGACGATCGAACCGACCGTCCGCCCGAGAAAGAGTCCCGGTGCGTCGGCAACGAGCACGGCGCCTTTGCCGAGCGTGGCAAAGAGCTCTTGCGCGAGCTCGAGCGCGTCGTCAGAGACGGCGTCGGAGTCGACGATCTCGACGGCGCCCTGCGACGCGATCGAGCCGAGGAACCCGAAGCCGACCAGGCGCTCCGGATGGCGCAGACGCCGCGCGCAGGCGGCCAGATCGGTGACGTAGGCGTCGGCGAAGAAGATCGTCTCGGGTCCCAGCAATGAGTCGAGCGCCGCGATCGCGTCGGCGCGGTCGTTCGAACCGTCGCCGGCGTCGACCACGATCGTCGCGTCGAGCGAAAGTTCGTCGAGAAGCTCGTCGTTCTCGATCCGCTGCACGCGTTCGTAGCGCTGCTCGACGAGCTGCGCGAGCTCGTCGGCGAGCACGCCGAAGCCGACGACGGCAATCAGCTCGCCGGCATCGCGCTCGCCCCCCTGCGGCGGCACCGTTGCATCGAGGCGCTCGGGCGCGCCGTCGCCATAGCGATAGAATCCGCGGCCGCTCTTACGCCCGAGCAGGCCATCGGCGACCATCCGCCGCTGCAGCTCGACGGGCGCGAAACGCGGGGCGCCGGTGCGCGCGTAGAGCGACTCGCTGGTCGCTAAATTGACGTCGAGGCCGATCAGGTCCATCAACTCGAACGGACCCATCCGAAAACCGGCGGCTCGTGCGAGCGCGTCCAGCTCTTCGGCCGAGGCGACGGCGCGTTCGAGCGCGCGCAAGGCTTGGAGATAGTACGGCCGCGCGACGCGATTGACGATGAATCCGGGCGTGTCGGCGACGCGCACGGGGGTCTTCCCCAAGCGTTCGGCGACGCTCGCAGCGCGATCGGCCGCATCGTTGCTCGTCTGCGGCGCCTGCACGACCTCGACCAGTTGCATTCTCGGGGGCGGATTGAAGAAGTGCAAGCCGACGACGCGCTCGGGGCTCGGCACCGCGTCGGCGAGCTCTTCGACCGCGAGCGACGACGTGTTCGTCGCGAGCAGCGCGTCGCTCGGAAGCGCATTCGCAAGCTTGACGAAAACGTCGCGCTTGAGCTCGAACCGCTCCGGAACGGCCTCGATCGCAACGGCGGCATCGCTGCGCTGCGGAATCGCGTCCACCCATCGCACGCGCTGCGAAACCGACGGATCGCCCGATCGCGCCGCCTCGCGCTCGACGTACGCGACGCCGCGTTCGCGCGCCGCCGCTTGCGGCTCGACGATCTCGACGTCGTAACCGGCTTGCGCGCCCAGCAACGCGATGCCCGCGCCCATCGTTCCACCGCCGACGACTAAGAACGCCTCTCCCATAGGCCGTCCTTTCGCGAAGGGCTCGCGAAAGGCTTCGTCGATAGATCCGGCATCATGAAGAAGCCGGCTTGGCGGTTACGCGCCTCGCACTACGCCGTCGACTCGCCCTACATGCGTTTGCGCGTCGACGAAATCGAACTCCCCGACGGGACGATCGTTCCAAACTACTACGTGCGCGAATCGCGCGGCTTCGTGACGATTCTCGCGCTTACCGACCGGAACGACGTGGTTCTCGTACGGCAGTATCGCTACGGCGCCGACTCGATTCACCTCGAGCTTCCGGCCGGAATGCTGCTCGACGACGAAGCGCCGCGCGACTGCGCGCTCCGCGAGCTGGCCGAAGAGACCGGCTACGAGGTCGCGAGCTGCGAGCCGGTCGCCGAGTACCTTCCCGAGCCGGTCCGGTCGACCGCTCGCGCGTACCTTTATCTAGGCCTCGGCGCGCACCGAGCGCGCGAACCGCAGCTCGACCCGACCGAGCATCTCGAAGTCGAGCTGGCCCCGCTCGAGCGCTTCCGCGAGATGCTGCGGGACGGCACGATCGACGCCGGCGCGTCGATCGCCGCGGGGTACCGGATACTCGACGATCTGGGGCGCCTCTAGCCGAAACCTCCGGCCGCCGACCCCGGTAGCTAGAGCCGAGATGTTAACACCGACGAAGCCCAAGATAAACCCGACGCTCGCGATCTTCCTCAAGTTGACCGCCGCGGTCGCCATCGGGATCGTAGCGCTGATCCTCGCCGCCTTTCTTTTGAAGATCGTGGTCGTGGCCGCGGTCATCGCCGCGGTCGTGATCGGCGGCTTCTTCCTCTATAACCTGATCCGCCGCCGCTCCGGCACGCCGGTCATTCGTTAAGCCAAGCGCCGAGGACGTCGGTCACCCGGTCGGGCTCCTCCAGCATCGGCAGGTGGCCGCTGCTGTTGCAGACGACGAGGCGGCCCGCCGGGAAGGCGCGCACGATCGCGCCGGCCTCCTCCATCGGGAGCAGCCGGTCGCGCCCGCCCGCGATCAGCAGCATCGGTACGCCCAGCTCGACCGCGATGTCGTCGGAGGGAGCGCGCAGCGCCATGCCGCGCAGCGCCGCGGCCGCCCCGAGCGGATCGTTCCGGCGCGCCAATGCGTACGTGCGTTCGACCACGCCGGCGCGATCGGCGAGCGTCTCCGGGGCAAATAATCGCGGTAAATACGCCTCGACGACCGGTTCGATACTGCCGTCCAGCTCGAGCTTTTCGGCGAGTTCGCGGCGCGCCGCAGCCTGTTCCGGCGCGTCGGCGGCGAGCCGGCTCGAAACCAGCGCGAGGTGCGTTACGCGCTCGCTGAACATCCGCGCGAACGCCAGCGCAACGTACCCGCCCATCGAATGTCCGACGATCGCAGCGCGCTCGATACCGAGCGCGTCGAGCGCGATGGCGACGTCGGCGGCGAGCCGTTCCATTAGGTATGGACCCTCTGGAACGCTCGATGCGCCGGCGCCGCGCAAGTCGGGAAGGAGCACGCGAGCCGTCTGCGCGAGCGCAGCCGCTTGCGTCTCCCAGATCGCTCTCGACAACGGAAATCCGTGAAGCAGCACGACTGCGCGTTCGTCTCCGCGTCCATCCACACGTACGTCGATGCGCGCACCGTCGTCGGCCAAAACTTGCATTGGCGCGCCTAATACTGTATAAGGTAGGCAATACCCCTGGTCGGTTCCCGACCAGAGAAAGGAAGCTGAAACCAACGATGGCAGCACGCAAGAAAGCCGCTCGCAAAGCGGCCGTGAAGAAAGCGGTCGTGGCGGCGATTGTTGTTAAAGCGATCCGCAAGAGAGTTCGAAGAAAAGTGGCCCGCAAGGTAGTCCGTCGCGCGGTCGTTCGGAAGATCGTCCGCAAGAAAGTCCGCCGGAAGGTTGCACGTAAGGCGGTTCGCCGCAAGGTAGCGCGGAAAGTAGTCCGCAAGAAAGCCCGCCGGAAAGTAGCCCGCAAGGCAGTCCGACGGAAAGTAGCCCGCAAGGCGGTTCGCCGCAAGACGGCGCGCAAGACGGTCCGCCGGAAGGTACGGAGAAAGAAGGCCGCAGCCTAGAGCTGGGGCTTTAGTTTTACTCCGCTCTGAGCGAGTCGCGAATCTTTGCGCGGCTCGCTTTTCCTTATGCCCAGGCTTAGGTGGAGCGCACGACCGGACGTAAGAACCAGATCGCGAGAAAGAGCACTCCGCAGACGGCGCCGGCGATCGCGAACGTCGGCCGCAGCCCGATCACCGAGGCGATCGCGCCGTCGATGAACGCACCGAGCGGAACGACGCCGATCGCGATCATCGTATAAATTGAGAGCGCGCGGCCGCGCACGTCGTCGGGCGAGAGAATCTGGATCAAGGTGTTGGTCGCGCCCATCATCGCCAGCGTCCCGACGCCGACGGTGAAGAGCACCGGCAACGCCGCCCAGAGCGTCGGCACGAAGCCGAGCGCGAAGACGCCCGCCGACATCAGCAACCCCGATTGAAACCAGAGCCGCGAGCGCCGCTCTCGCTGCGCGAAGTACGCGGTCACCAGCGCGCCGCCGAATCCGCCGATGCCGATCGCCGAGACCGCCCAGCCCAAACCGCGCGCGCCGGCGTGCAGCACGTTCACGGCAAACGCCGGCATCAGCATGCCGTAAGGGCGCGCCAAGATCGCGGTGACGAACATCGAGAGCACGACCCAGCGCAGCACGGGATGGCGCACGATGAACGCGATGCCGTGACGCATTGCAAGAAACGTCGGCTCGCGGCGCTGGCCCGACGGCGGCGGCGACGGTCGCATCATCAGCACGGCCACGACGACCGCAAGCGTCGCGACGGCGTTGAAGTAGAAGGCCCCGGCGACGCCGATCCAGACGATCAGCAGGCCCGCTAGGGCCGGGCCGATGACGGCCGGCGCATTGAACGCCACCGAGTTGAGCCCGACCGCGTTGCCGACGTACTCCCGGTCGACCAGCTGCGGAACCCAGCTCAGGCGGGTCGGCGAATCGAACCCGTTGGCGCCCGAGTTGAGGGCCGATATCAGCACCAAACCGACCATATCGAGGCGATGAAAGGTGGCCAGGAGGGCCAGGAGCAGGGCCGCCGACGCCATCGTCACGTTGGTCACGATCAGCACTCGCCGTCGGGGGAGCTGATCGGCGACGACGCCGGCGAGCGGCGAGAGCAAGAGCACGGGAATCGCGCGCGCGGCCCCGAGGATGCCGAGATCGAGCGCAGCCTGATGCTGCGAGCCGGCCATGCGGGCGACGAAGAACCCCATCGCGGTAAACTGCATCCACGTCCCGAGGTTCGAGATCAGGAGGCCGAGCCAAAGCAAACGGAAGTCGCGGTAGCGAAGCGCCGCGAGAATCGAGGGCCTTCTCGGAATGGCTTCGGTCACCCGCCGCGCGCTCGCACGGCGGCGACGATCGCATCGCCCGCCGCGGATGCGGAGAATCGCGACGTATCGAGACAGAGATCGTAGTTGCCCGGATCGCCGAACGTCAGGCCGTACCGTTCGCGAATATACGCGGTTCGCGCTCGGTCCACGCGGTCGACTTCAACTTCGGCGTTCTTGCGGTCGGTGCGCATCGCCTCGACGACGCGCGCGATCCGCCACTCGCGCGGCGCGTGCATGAAGACGCGCACCACGTCCGGACGTACTCCCAGGATCGCTCCCGCCCCGCGGCCGACGATCACGGCGTCGCCGTGGGCTGCATACTCGCGAACCGCCTCCTCGACGGCGCGAATCAGCTCCTCGTCGAACGCCTCGGCGGTCGACTCCGCGAGCTCGGGGGTCGCGAGCTCGAGCGAGTTCAAGAGCCGCTCGCCGAGGCTCGGCTCGGTGTCCTCGCTGGCCTCGACCGTCTCGGGCGCGACGCGTAGCCGCTTGGCAACCACGACCGGAAGCTGCCGGTCTACGTACTCGTAACCGAGAACCCTGGCCACGCGCTCCGCGACGGCGAGCGCGCCGGACCCATACTCGTTCGAGACGGTCACTATCACCGGGAGAGAGTACGCAATGCCGAATAGTGGTGTCCTGCCGATCATCGAGACGCGCGACCTGCGCAAGGTCTTTCGTACGCCGCGGCGGATTCCGGGAGCGCTCGGGGCGCTTCGCACGCTCTTCTCGCGCCAATACGACGAGCGCGTCGCGGTCGCCGACGCGACGATGAAGATCGAGCCCGGCGAGCTGGTCGGTTACATCGGACCCAACGGCGCCGGGAAGTCGACGACGATCAAGATGCTGACCGGAATCCTCGTGCCGACGTCGGGGCAGGTGCGCGTCGCCGGCCTCGTGCCGTGGAGACAGCGCAAGGAGAACGCGCGCAACATCGGCGTCGTCTTCGGCCAGCGCAGTCAGCTCTATTGGGACCTTCCGCTGGTCGAATCGTTCGAGCTGCTGCGGGCGATCTACGCCGTCCCGCGCGACGTCTACCGGCGCAATCTCGACGAGTTTGTGGATATCCTCGAGATGGGCGAGTTCATGCGGACGCCGGTGCGCCAACTCTCCTTAGGGCAGCGCATGCGCGGAGATTTTGCGGCCGCGCTTCTGCACGAACCAAAGGTCGTCTACCTCGACGAGCCGACGATCGGCCTCGACGTCGTCGCGAAGGAGGCGATTCGCACGTTCATCGCGCGCATCAACGCCGAGCGCGGCGCGACGATCGTCTTAACCACCCACGATCTCGCCGACGTCGAGCGGCTCTGCCGGCGAATCGTCCTGATCGACCACGGAACGATCCTCTACGACGGCGACGTCGAACGGATCAAGAGCGAATACGGCCGTTTTCGCACGCTCGTCGTGCGATTCAGCGCGCCGGTCGACGGGCCCGAGCTGGAGGGCGCGGAACTGGCGGGGGTCGAGAACTCGACCGCTCGCTTCCGCTTCGATCGCAATCTGCAGCGCGCCGATCGCCTGGTGCGGCAAGCGAGCGAACGATACGGCGTCGAAGACGTCAGCTTGGAAGAGCCGGATCTCGAGTCGATCATCCGGCGCATTTACGTCGAGGGATACGACCGCGCAGCGGAGGAGCACGTTTCATGATTCTTTCCAGCGGTGCCAAGCGGCCAAAGATCCACTCGAGCGCGTACGTCGCGCCCAGCGCGACGATCAGCGGCGAGGTGTCGATCGGCGAGGGCTGTGCCGTCCTGCACGGCGCGGTGATCGCCGCCGAGGGAGCGCCGGTCACGATCGGCGCTCAGAGCGTGATCATGGAGCACGCCGTGCTCAAAGCCAGCGGCGGAAGCGCGCTGCAGTTCCCGCTCTCGATCGGCGCGCACTGCATCGTCGGACCGCATGCCTACGTGGTCGGAGCTGCCGTCGGCGACGGCTGCTTCGTCGGCGGCGGCGCGAAGGTACTCAACGGCGCGCGGCTCGAGGCGGGCAGCGGGGTCGCGGCCGGCGCGATCGTCCAAGTGAAGGCGCGCCTGCCCAAAGGGGCCGGCGTCCCGATGCAGCACATCGCGCACGGCGATCCCGCCACGATCTATCCGCCCGAGAAGGCGCCCGAGGTTCAGGCCAAGATCGACTTCTTCGCAGACGTCTTTAATCTGGAAAGCGGCGACGACGTCCGCGGGCGCGCCGCCGAGACCTACGCGAAGTTCTTGCGCAAGACCCACGCGCAGGACGCGCTCCTCGACGAGCACCGCAATCTGCGGCCGCCGCCGCGACGCTCGAGCGAGGAGCCGCCGCAGACGCAAGTCGCGCAGGTCGATAAGGTCGTGGATTCGATGATGCTCGAGCTCGAAGAGATGGAGCACCTCCGCCAAGAGGCGATCAAGCGCCAGCGTGGCCGTTAGTCTCGTCACGCCGCTCCCATACGTAGAGTTCGCCAAGAAGGCGTTCGCGCGCGAGGCGACCTACCGGATGGAGGTCCTCACCGAAATCGGCTCGCTCGTGCTGCGCGTCTATATCCTGCGCTCGCTCTGGACCGCGCTCTACGCTCAGAACGAAGCCCCGCTCAATCTGCCGCTCCACAGCATGATCACGTACGCGACCGTCGCGATGCTGATGTCGCTGATCCTCGAAGTCGACGGGACGCGTCTGATCCGCGAGAAGATCCGCGAAGGGACCATTGCGACCGATCTGATGAAGCCGATCAGCGTGCCCTTGTACTTCTTCAGCGACGGGCTCGGTCAGACGGTGCTGCACGCGCTTCTCGTAATTCCGTCGCTGCTCTGCGCGCTGCTGCTGGTGCACATCGACATCCCGCCGCCGGCGACGTTCGCGGTCTTCCTGATCGCGTTTGCAGTCGGTTACGGCGTCAACTTCTTCCTGAACTTCCTGATGAACTGCATCGCATTCTGGACGCTCGAGACGTTCGCCGGGCAACTGATCGTCCGTTGGTCTTCGGACCTGCTCTCCGGCCAAGTCATCCCGCTCACGCTCTTCCCGGGAATCGTCGGGCGCGTCGTCTTCCTGCTGCCGTTTGCCGCGATCTACTCGACGCCGCTGCTGATTTACGTCGGCATCATCCCGCCGGCGCGGTGGGCGGCCGCGGTGGGGATCCAGCTCGTGTGGCTGGTGCTCTTCGCGGGGCTCGCCTCGCTGGTCTGGCGCGCCGCCTCGTACCGCGTCGTCGTGCAGGGCGGTTAGCGCGATGCTCCAGGCCTATCTGCAATACTGGCGGATCAATCTGCTGACGATGCTCGAGTACCGGGCGAATTTCATCATGTGGTTCGTCTTCACGATCGTCTACCACGGCGTCGCGCTAGCCGCGCTTTACGTGACGATGCGCCAGTTCCCGTCTATGAACGGCTGGAACTTCCGTGAGATGTTCTTCCTCTACGCCCTGTGGATGAGCGGCCACGAGCTGCACAACACCTTCTTCTTCACCGTGGTGAGCGTCCCGGATTACGTACGCGAAGGCCGCTTCGACCGCTTTCTCGTGCGGCCGCTCGACGCACTCTTCCAGGTCTTGACGGTGCCCCAGCAGATCGTCCCCGACGGCCTGGTGCTGGCGATCGCCACGCTCGCCGTGGCGACCGCGGCGGCCGGCGTGCGGATCGATTGGGTCTTCGTGGTCTTCGTGCCGCTCGTGATCGTCGGCGGAGCGCTGATCGATCTGGGCATCTCGCTGACCGTCGCGACGCTATCGTTCTGGTTCGTACGCGTCGACACGCTCCGCTGGGTCGTCATGTCGCTCGAACAAGACTTCACTCGCTATCCGATCAGCATCTACTCGCGCGGCGTACGCATCGTGCTGACGTACGTCCTGCCGTTCGCCTTCATGAATTATTTCCCGGCGACGTACTTCCTGCAGAAGACCTACAACGGCATGCACCTCAATCCGGCGGTCGGGCTGCTCACGCCGGCGATCGGGGCGGCCTGGCTCGCGGCTGCGTACGCGTTCTGGTTATACGGTCTGCGCCGTTATCAGGGGACCGGCTCGTGAAGCGCCGCGCGTTCCTAGG
>JBARBD010000089.1:0-13124 GCA_049792675.1 Vulcanimicrobiaceae bacterium
AACCGCTAAACTATATCGCGGCCCGCGGAGACTTGGCATCGCTGAGCCACGGTTGGTCGAGCCTGGATGGCGCGCTGATACTGCTCTCGGCGATCAGCTTCGTGCTTCCGACCGGACGCGTGCTCGGCATCGACGCGCTCTTCGCCCGCCGGGCGCGTCGCGGAAAGCCGATCGTCGCCGAGTTCGTTCCCGAGCCCCCGCTCGCCGGACCGACGGCCCCGCCGTAGCCGGCGATGGCGAGCGCGAGCACGGAAAAGGTGCAACAGGGCGAGCACACAATAAGAGCAGGTCGCAAACCCGGAGAGATGGCCGAGCGGCTGAAGGCGGCGGTTTGCTAAACCGTTATACGATGTAAAGTCGTATCGAGGGTTCGAATCCCTCTCTCTCCGAATCGCAACGTAGGCGGTCGTAGCTCAATTGGATAGAGCAACAGGCTACGAACTTGTAGGCTGGGGGTTCGAGTCCCTCCGACCGCGATTCTGAAAAAGAGCAGCTCCCGCGTTTGCAAGGAGCTGCTCTTTGCTATCGCGGCGGCGGCTGCAGAAAGAGCCGGCCGTGCGGGTAGTCGAACGTGACGATGAAGTTCCGCAAGAAATCCAAGCCGACCACGATCCGGCGCCCCGAAACGAGAACCGAATCGAGCTTGCACGCCATCTCACCCGAGTAGGTGATCGGACCGATCTGCAGCGTGTCGATGTTGCCGCATTCGATCGAACCCACACCGGCCTGAAAGCCGATGTTGCGCGCCATGCGCAAGTGGTATTTATAGAGCAGGTCCGGGCCGAAGACGATCGCTTGCGGATCGCCGGTGTCGAGCATCGCTTTGACGGGGATCGTGCGGTCGAGGGTCATCGGGATCGCCGGCGTCCAATCGGAAATATCGGCCAGGATCGCGATGCCGGGCGGGTCGCCTTGCTGCGCGGCCGGGTCGGAGATCGTCATGCTTCCCGCTCGAAAGTCGAGCCGCACCACGGCGCCGGCGAAGACGTCGTAGCCGAGAAGGCCGTCGTAGTTCTTCTGGTCGAGCCCGCGGTAATCGGCCGACGTAAAATCTTGCGCTTCGACGATGACGTTCGACAGCGTGTTGCCTCCGATCGTAACCGAGTCGGCCTTACGCATTGTGGTGCGTTGAGTGCCGAGCAAGCCGAGCGCCGCCCCGTGCACGTCGAGCTTGGCAACCTTCGCGCGATCGGCGAAGCGTTCGTCGAGAAAAATCTGGCTCGCTCCGGTGTCGAGGATGAATCGGCCCTTGACGCCATTGACGCTCGCATCGACCAGCAGGCGCGTCGGGGTGACCGAAATCGGGAACGGCTGCGGGTTTGCAAAACTCCAGGTCGCGCGGGGCGTCGGCGGGTGAAGTGCATCGTCGGTGATGGGCACGTTCGGTTCGATCTTGGTGTAGGTATACGCGCCGCTCGATCCGGTCCCGACCCGGTACGAGCCGACCATCTTCTTTCCGGGCGTGACGTCCGTATACGAAAGGACCTGGACCGTCGTCTCGTAGTCGCCGTCCGGATCGACGACGGCCTTGAGGTATGCGCCCGAGGCGGGATCCACGTAGACGTCGATCGGATCGCCGTTGGGAACCTCGAGCCGGATCGTTTGAGCCGCTTTGCCGTCGGCGCTCCCGGTGCCGGTCAGGGTACCCTGGAGCGCGGTCGTTCCTTCGTCCATGAGGAGCTCGTAGCTCAGCAGATACTTCGCCAAGTCGCCGTAGATCGGCGTCGTGAAGCCGTTGATGTTGGTGGTCCAGAAGACGTTGCCGGTAAACCCGGCTTCGTCGCTGGTGCCGGCGCGCTTCGGATAGACGACGGTCGTGCGATAGACGAGACCGGCGCGCACTTCGGTCGCGTGCTGCACGACCTCGCCTTCACCGTTGGTGTATTCACGCGCCAAGCGTATCGTCTTAAACGTGCCGTCGCCGAGCTGCCACCCGACGAAAGCCCGGTGTTTGGCGAGCAGCGCGCGGGCGTCGTCGGCGCCGGCGGCCCCCAGCGGCGCAAAGGGTGTGAGAAGGAGAACGGGCAGCACGAGGCGGCCGAGGCGGCGGTGCATCGAGCGATAAGATTCAAGGCAAGCGTGGCCCCGACCCGGCAGCGCTTGCGGGCGCTCACGGGTCTTGCTATACTGCGGTGTCGAATCGGCGCCCTAAGCCCGGCTGCGGCTCGGTAGCTCAGTGGTAGAGCAGGGGACTCATAAGCCCTTGGTCGTAGGTTCGAGTCCTACCCGAGCCACAACGAAGCTCCGGCCGCCGAGGAGGCGGCCGATTTTATTCCGAGGTATCATCTCATGTCGACGATTCCGTGCGATTTCTGCCCCCATCCGGTCGATCGCGGCCAAATGGAGGAGATTGAGATTTCGCACTACGTGCCTGACAGCTCCGGCGAAGATCTCGCGTACGCGCGTACGTATTTCTTCGGTCACCCGGATTGCGTGCGCAAGTTCTACCGAACGCTCGTCGACCACAAGCTCGACCTCTTCAAGCACATCCCGAGCGCTGGAACGCCGCCGGATGCGGCTCGTTGAATTACAATCGCGTGCGCCCGTAGCGTAGCTGGATAACGCACAGCCCTCCGAAGGCTGGGATCGGGGGTTCGAATCCCTCCGGGCGCGCATTCCTCCGGCGCAGGAGCCAAGCTATGACCGAGGATGAATCGTACCTTCGTCGCGCGCTCGAGCTCGCCGATCAGGCGGCTCGCGGCGGCGACGTCCCGATCGGCGCGGTGCTCGTCGCCGGCGATCTCGTCCTCGAAGCTAAGAACGAGAAGGAGGCCCGGCCGGATGCGACCGCGCACGCCGAGATGCTGCTGCTGCGCGACGCGGCGCGCACCCTCGGCCGCTGGCGGCTCTCCGAGGCGACGATCTACGTGACGAAAGAGCCGTGCGTGATGTGCGCCGGCGCGATGATTGCGGCGCGCGTCAAACGTGTGGTCTACGGGGCGAGCGACCCGAAGGGCGGGGCCGATGGGAGCGCCTTCGACGTGCTGCAATCGCCGCGCACGAATCACCGCATCGAGGTGACCGCAGGCGTGCTCGGAGCCGAGGCCGCCGCGCAACTGCAACGCTTCTTCCGCGAGAAGCGCGATTCGGAGGAAGCAGGTATCGAGCTACCGTCGCGGTAGTACGGCCGCGGAGAGGTGGTCGAGTGGTTGAAGGCACCCGCCTCGAAAGCGGGCGAACGTTAATAGCGTTCCGTGAGTTCGAATCTCACCCTCTCCGCCACTTAACAACGCGCCGATTTTTTCATGCGCGCGGCAAGTGCACGATGAAGTGCGAACCGCGCGGGCTGCTTTCGAGCGCGACCGTACCGTTCGCGCGTTCGACCGCGCGTTTGACGATCGCGAGGCCTAGGCCGGAGCCCGAGACGTCGCGCTGCGCGCCCCGGTAGAAGCGGTCGAAGACGCGCACCGCGTCGGTCGACGGAATTCCCGGGCCCTCATCGGAGACCTCGATAACCGCGCTGTTGTTCTCCGCGCGGACGCGCACCAGAATCTCGCCGAGCCCATATTTCACCGCGTTGTCGGTGAGGTTCGTCACGACGTACCCGAGCTCGGTCGGGTCGATCGCGGCCAGGATGCCGGGTAGCGTCGAGATCGCGAAGCTGCGCTCGGGGTGCGCGTCGGCAATCGGGGCGACCAGATCGCCGACCAGCGTGCCGACGTCGATCGGCAGAACGGCCGGTTCGACGTCGGGTGCCTCCCAGCGCTCGAGCAGGATCAGCTTGTCGATCAGCGAGCCCATAATACGGCTCTGGTCGTTCATCGTATCGAGAATGCGGTCGCGATCGGGCGGGCTGTCGAAGCCGCCGCGGCGCAAGATCGCGATGAAGCCCTGCACGACCGTTAACGGCGTGCGCAGCTGATGCCCGGCGTCGGCGATGAACTGCCGCATGGACGCGTTCGCGCGATCGCGCGCCGCAAAGGCTCGCTCCATCTGATCGATCGCGCCGTTATATGCCGTCGCGAGCGAGGCCAGCTCGTGGCGTTCGTCGGCCGCGATCGGCTGGGGCGTGAGATCGCCCGAAGCGAAGCGTTCGAGCGCCCGGGTGACGTCATCGAGCGGGCGCAACGCTTGGCGCGTGAGCACTCGCGCGACGAGCACGCCGCAGGCGACCGCGATTCCCAGCGCGACCGCGAGCGGGAGAACGAAGAAGCGCACCGTCGAGACGAGCGCCGAGTCGTTGCTTTTGACGATCACGTACAGGTTCCCGACGTGCGCGTAGAGCGACTGGAGGCCGAACGCGGTCGCGAGACCGAGCACGATGCGGGCAAACGGACCGGTGGCGCGCGGGTCGCCGGAGAGATCGCCGCGGCTGCGCACCATGACGACCGGTTGCGGATCGGCGCGGTGAACCCGATAGACGGTCACGCGCGTGTTTGCGTCGAGGAAGACGATCGCGCTGCCGCTGCCCAGCAGTCGCGTCGCGGCGAACGCCCCGCCGGCCCGCGCGTCGGAGAGCGTGCTCGTCGCCATCGCGCGTTCGAGCTGCGCGAGCGTTCCTACGAGCTCGTTCGAGAGCGTGCGCGTGTAGGCGCCGAAGGCCAGTAGCGCGCCGGCCAGGATGACAGCCGCGAGCACCAGCGATATCTCGATTGCGGCGAGGGTCTGGATGCGGCGGGCGAGTCGCGTCATCATGAGGCGCCGGCCCGTAGGGAGTAACCGACGCCGCGAAGCGTTTGGATCAGCTTGACCGGTTCGCCGCTGTCGATCTTGGCGCGCAGGAACGAGACGTACGTCTCCACCGTGTTCGGGATGACGTCGCGGTCGACGCCCCAGACCATGTCGAGGAGATCCGAACGCGAGAGCACTTCTTCGGCGTGCTGGGCGAAGACGCGCAGAAGATCGAACTCGCGAGCCGAGAGTTCGATGCGGCGGTTGCCGCGGTAGACCGTGCGGCTCGGCGCGTCGATGCTCAGGTCGGCGTAGTTGAACGTTTCGCGCTGCTCGATCGCGGGACGCCGCAGCAGCGTTCGCAGGCGCGCGACCAGCTCTTCCAGGTCGAACGGCTTGCCGACGTAATCGTCGGCCCCCGCCGAGAGGCCGGCGACCCTTTCGGACACTTCGGTTCGAGCGGTGAGCATCACCACCGGCGCGGTCGTCCGGCTGCGAATCTCGGGCAGCAGCGCGAAGCCGTCGCTGCCGGGGAGCATCACGTCGAGCACGATGACGTCCGGCGACCACGCCTCGAGCAGGGGCAAGGCGGCCGAGCCCTCCGTGGCGCTGCGCACGTCGAAACCGGCCTGATCCAGGCCGTATTCGAGGAGCTCGCGCAGGCCGCGCTCGTCGTCCACGACGAGTACGCGCGGCCGGTCGCCGGTAAAGGTCATTCTCAGACTCACTCCAGGATTCGGAAGCGGCCCTTCCGCTACAATCGTGCCAACCTATGAAACGTCGCCCGGCCCCATCGCCAATCTTCGGCATGGCTTTCGCCATCCTGGCCGCAGCCGGCTGCGCCAAGCACGAAAAGCCACCCGCGGCGGCGCCGTACGTCCAGACGGCAGTGGCGACCTACGGCGCGGTCAGCCCGTCGCAGCGACTGGCCGGGATCATCGCTCCATACCAAAACGTGGCGATTCAGAGTTCGCTAACCGAGCCGGCCGACGCCGTCTACGTGCAAGAAGGCGATTCGGTCCACGCGGGGCAGGTGCTTGCGCGTCTCGACACCTCCGATCTCCAGGCGCAGCTCGAATCCGACGTCGCGACCGCCAACAGCAATCAGGCGAACACCGAGCACACGGTCTACCAAGGATCGCTCTCCATCTCTCAGGGCGTGGATACGCTGCGCAACGACCAGGCGGCCGTCATGCAGGCGCAGCAGACGCTCGCGAACGACCAGCACAACTTGGCGCGCGAGCAGAGCCTATTAACGCAGGGATACGTCGCCCAACAGGCCGTCGACGCGCAGGCGACGCTGGTGCGCAACGACCAGCAGGCGCTCAACTCCGCGAACGCAAGCTTGAATGCCGCCAGGGCTAACGTCCAAGCCAACGGCTCGCTCACCGGGGGCGGTCTCCAATCCTCGGCCGTCGCGCAGTCAGCGGCGCAAGAAAAGGTGGCCCTCGCGCAAGCCGACCAGGTCCGCGTGCAGATAGCTAAAGCGACCATCGTCTCGCCGATCGACGGCGTCGTCGTCAATCGTAACCTCAACCCCGGGGAGTATCCGGGCAACCGACAGATCTTCACGCTTCAGCAAGTCAATCCGATCTACGCCGTCCTGCACGCGTCGAGCGAGCAAGTCGCGCGCATTCGCACCGGCGGGACCGCCACGATTACCGTGCCGGATCTGGGCGGCGGCGAGCGCTTCGCCGGGCGCGTCGCGGGCGTCCTCAATCAGATCAATCCCGGATCCACCGATTTCGAAGTCAAAGTCGTGCTCGCCAACCCCGGGCGCAAGCTGCGCCCGGGGATGGTCGCCCAAGGCAGTGTCGCGGTGCCGGCGATTCACGGCATACGAGTGCCCGAGACCGCCTTCACCGACGATAACCACGACGCGCTGCTAACCGTCGCCGGCGACGGCAGCGTCAAGACGGTCAAGGTCTCGGAGATCGGCGGCGACGGTACGACCTCGGTCGTGCTGGGGATTTCCTCGGGTACGCGCGTGATCGCAGACGGTCAGTCCAGCATCGGGGACGGCGAGAAGGTATCGCTCCAGCCGTGAAGTTCAGTCTCACCCGACTCTTCATCGAGCGCCCGACCCTAGTCTTCGTCATCGTCTCGCTCATGATCTTCGCGGGCATCCTCTCGACGCTTTCGATCGTCAAACAGCTCTATCCCGACACCAGCCAGCCGACCGTCACGATCTCGGTCTCCTACAGCGGCGCCTCGGTTACCGAGATGCGCGACAACATCGTGCAGCCGATCGAGCAGAACTTGGCCGGCACGCCCAGCCTGCAGACGTTCAATTCGGTCGTGCAGCAGGGCCAGGCGACGATCACCGCGGTCTTCGACATCAGCTCCGATACCGCGACCGATCTTGCGCTGACGAATAAAGCGATCCAGGCTGCGGAAAAGTATCTGCCGACCAATATCAGCCCGCCCACGGTGAACCTGCGCGATCCTTCGGAGTCGGTCGTGCTGACGCTAGCGCTCTACTCCAAGAAGCTATCGCTCTCGAAGCTCGCGCTCTACGCGGTGAACGTGATCGCGCCGCAGATCGAGCAAGTACCGGGCATCTCGTTCGTCAACGTCGGCGGCGTCGTGACCCCGGCGTACGAAGTGGTCGTCGATCCGACCCGTCTGGCGGCGGCAAATCTTACCATGAACGACGTCGTCAACACGCTGCAGGCCGACAATCAGCGCGTTCCCGGCGGCTTCGCGTACGAGGCGAATCGCCAGACCAGCATTGACGTGCGCGGCGACATTCAGAGCCTCGACACGGTCCGCAACTTGGCCATCATCCCGGCCGGAGGCACCGGTGCGCCGGGCGCGGTCTCCAGCTCGACCGGCGCGCAGATCCAGAACTATCTCGGCGGAGTCTCCACGATGCCTGGCGTCGTCAATCCCTGGACGGCCAGCAACGCCGTGGTACGGATCGGCGATATCGCGACCGTCAACGAAGGCTACGAGCCGCGCCTGCAGTACGCGCATATCAGCGGGCAGCCCGGCCTCTTCCTGCAAGTTCAAAAGACCTCCGACGGCAGCGAAGTGGACGCCTCGAACAACGCGCTGAAAGCGCTGCCGGAGATCGAGCGCCAGTTCCCCGAGATCCGCTTCATCGTAATCAACGTTCAGTCGAAGTTCACCCAGCAGCAGATCACGATAGTGACCCGGACCCTCGCAGAGGCGATCTTGCTCACCGCGATCGCGATGCTTTTCTTCCTGCGTTCGTGGCGCAGCGCGATCGTCGTCTGCGTCTCGATTCCGACGTCGCTGGCGATTGCGATCACCGCTATGAAGCTGTTGCACTTGACGATCGACACCATCTCGCTGCTCGGCATGTCGCTGGTGATCGGCATTTTGGTGGACGACTCGACGGTCGTGCTCGAGAACATCGAGCGCCACTTCACCGAACTCAAGCGGTCGCCCAAAGAGGCCGCCGTGCAGGGGCGCGAGGAGATCGGCGCCGCCGCCGTCGTCATCACCCTGGTAGACGTGGTCGTCTTCTTTCCGATCGCCTTTATCCAAGGGCAGGTCGGGCGCCAGATCGGCGAGTTTGCGATCGTGGTCGTGATCGCGACGCTGACCTCGCTCTTCGTCTCCTTTACCGTAACGCCGACGTTGGCGGGTCTGTGGGCATTGCGCTCGCACTGGAAGCCGTGGGGCATCGTCGACCGGTTCGGCCGGCTTTTCGATGACCTGCGCACCTGGTACACCCAGCGCGCGCTGCCGTGGAGCCTCGAACGCGGACGACTGGTCGCACTCTTCTGCGGCGGAACCTTCGTCTTGGCGCTCGCGCTGGTCGCGTTCGGCGTCGTCGGCGAGGAGTTCATACCACCGGTCGACCGCGGCGAGATCTTCATTCAGTTGATGTATCCGATCGGGACGCCGATCAAGACCGTCGAAGACGGCACCTTCGCGCTGGAGCGTAAGATTTTGGGCACGCCCGACGTCTTCGCCAACACCGCCGTCGCCGGCGCCTACGCCGCGTCGTTCGGCGGCTTCGTCACGCAAACCAACGTCGGCCAAGTCCATATCTGGCTGAAGGACAAGCGCAAAGAATCGACCGATTATTGGGTCTCGCACTTCAAGAAGCTCGCGAAGTCCAATCTCCCGCCCGGCGTCCAGGCGGTCGTCGTACCGGCAACTTCGACGCAGGGCGGCAACGCGCAGCCGATCGACTTTCTCGTGACCGATCTGACTGGCGGCGACCCGACCCCGTACGCCCAGCAAGTGGAAAAGCTGCTCGCGACCGTCCCCGGCGCGACCAGCGTCAATAGCAGCGGGACGCAGCTCGCGCCGCAGATTTCGATCGAGTTCGACCGAGATAAGGCGCAAGCGCTCGGCGTGGATCTCGGTCAGGCCGCGCAGGCCGCCGGAGCCGCGTTCGGCGGCAATCAAGCGACCGAGTTTGAGACGACCTCCGGCCTCGAGCAAGTGCAGGCAATCTATCCGCCCTCGTATCAGACCAACCTCGAGCAGCTCAAGTCGGTCGCGATTCGCTCCTCCAACGGATCCATCGTCTATCTCGGCGACATCGCGCGCTTCGTCGTCTCTCCCACGGCCCCGCTGATCACGCGAACCGACCGCCGCAACGTCGTGCACGTTAACGCAAACTACGCACCCAGTTCGTCGCTCTCGGCCGTCGAAAACGGGCTGCTCAAACGCCTGCGTACGCTGCACCTGCCGCCCAACATCGTGGTTCGTCCGGCCCCGCTTGGCCAGCAAGACTTCATGCACCAAACGCTGGTCGGTATGGGCTTGTCCATGATCGTCTCGGTGATCTTGGTCTACCTGCTGATGGTCGCGCTCTATAACAGCTACGTCTCGCCGTTCATCATTATTTTCTCGGTTCCGGTAGCGGCGATCGGAGCGATCGGTGCGCTCGTCCTCACGCACCGGTCGCTCAATCTCTTCTCGCTCATCGGGACGATCCTGCTGATCGGCATCGCAACCAAGAACGGAATTCTCTTGGTGGACTACGCCAACACGCTGCGAGCGCGCGGGCTCGACAAGCTCGCAGCGATCAAGCAGAGCGCCTACACGCGATTCCGCCCGATCATCATGACCAGCTTCTCGGTCGTGGCCGGCAACATTCCGCTGGCCCTCGCGCTCGACCCCGGTTCGACCTCGCGCTCGAGCCTGGGCATCGTGGTGATCGGCGGCGTCCTGAGCTCTCTGGTGTTGACGCTGTTGCTGATTCCGAACGTCTACATGTGGCTCGCGCCCAAAGACTTGCCGAAGACCAGCCGGCGCGCGGCGCGAGAAGAAGAGCCGCTCGCGCTCGAGCCGCAGCCGGTGGCTTAAGGCGAGGGCGTCGCGCTCGGCACCGGCGTTCCGGCCAAGCGCGGGTCCGGCGCCGCGGCTGGGAAGGCGATATTGCTGAACGTAACGTCGGCGATCACGCGAAAAGTGAGAATTGCGTGCTGCGTCGCGCTGAAGCGGCCGTGGACGATCATCCAGTGGCCGTCGATCACCTTATAATCCAGCGCGATCGACTCGTCGTTACCGCCCGCCACGCGCATCTCGATGTGTGACGGGAGGTGGCTGGCCGGATCTTCGACGATCTCGGACGGATAGAAGCCCTGCTGCACGCGCGGCGTCGGATCGATTAGCAGGTGGAGCGCTGCATCGGTCGAGTCCGGGGCAAAGCGCGCCGCCCAGTAGCTGTTGTAGGCGACCACCTCGCTCACGCTGGGATCCGGCTCGGGGATCGCCAGCGTCAGCGGCGCGCCGCGCTGGAGCGCGATGTCGACGCGCTTGAGATTGGCGAAGTAGCTGAACTGAAAAGCCGAGAGCGGATTGAAGTAGGCGATGATCGGGAACGCCTGACCGGTGCGCTCGCTGCCGTGCGGCAGGTCCTGCATGACGGCAAAGTTGTCGGCGACCCGCACCGCGACGGAGCGGTCGATGTCTTGGCTTCGACCCAGCGTCGGCGCGTTCACGTGCGTGTGGGAAATGTAGGTAACGTACGCGGGCGGATTCGCGAGATAGAATGCGCTCGTGCGGTTGATCAGGAGCGCGAAGGCAAGGTCGGCGGTCATCATCGCTGCGATCTTGCTTCGCCGGCGGGAACGGAAGTACCGGTCCGTTAAGTTCGCTTGCGATGGCTATCGAAGTAGACGACGCGCTGGCGGCACGGATCGTGGAGCTGCGGCGCGCGATTCACCGTCAGCCCGAGCTTGGCTTCCAGGAGCACGCGACCGCGGCGCTGGTCGAGCGCGAGCTCGATGCAATCGGGGTCGAGCACCGGCGGCTTGCCGAAACCGGGGTGGTCGGAACGCTCGTCGGCGCCCGCCCGGGCCGCGTCGTCGCGCTTCGCGCCGACATGGACGCGCTTCCGATCGGCGAGCGCAGCGGCGAACCATTTTCGTCCGAGGTCGAAGGCGTGATGCACGCGTGCGGCCACGACGCGCATACGGCCATGCTGCTGGGCGCCGCGCACCTCTTGGCCCAGCGGCGCGCGCAGCTTGCAGGCAAGGTCGTGCTGATCTTTCAGCCGGCCGAAGAAGGGCCCGGCGGCGCGCTGCCGATGATCGAAGCCGGCGCGCTGGACGAGCCGAAGGTCGAGGCGATCGCGATGCTCCACGTGGATTCGCGTTTGGAGAGCGGCTCGGTCGGCGTCTCGCCCGGGCCGGTCAACGCGTCTTGCGACGAGCTCTACGTGACGGTGCGCGGCGTGGGCGGCCACGGCGCCTATCCGCACACCGCGGTGGATGCGATTCCGGCGGCTGCCGCGATCGTGCTCGCGCTGCAGAACGTCGTCGCGCGCGAAGTGGATCCATTGGACAGCGCCGTCGTGACCGTCGGCACGATCGCCGGCGGCTATCGTAACAACATCATCGCCGACGACGTGCGGCTGAGCGGAACGCTGCGCGCGCACGACCCCGTCGTGCGCGACGCGCTCGAAACGCGCGTGCGGCGCATCGTTGCCGGCGTCGCTGCGGCCTATAACGTCGCCGCCGACGTCGAGGTCGTCCGAGGCTATCCGCCGGTCATCAACGATGCCGCGCTCTCGAAACGGTTTGCGAGTTACTTGCGCGAGCGCGACGGCGTTCGCGTCGAGGAGCCGCCGCCCACGATGGGCGGCGAAGATTTCGCGTACTTCGCGCAGCGCGTGCCGGGCGTTTTAGTGCGCCTCGGCGTGCGCAACGAAGCCTGCGGCGCGATTCATCCCGGACACAGCGCGCTCTTTCGCATCGACGAATCGGCACTGCCGATCGGCGTTTCGACGCTCGCGCACTTCGCGACCGGCGTTGCGAGCGGTGAAATCGGTTTATAAGCATCCACAATCTCTTGTGGATAAACGTTGAAAGGACCGGCTCGACACGGGTGTAGAAAAGAAACGGTATGGCCGTCGTCGATGACGCGGTGGCTCGTACCGGGCTACAATCGCATAGCGCAAGTCTCGATTTAGACTGCTGCGCAGAGGAGGCATTCAGGCTGCTCTGCGCGGTGGAGAAGTGGCCGGTTTGGCTCTCGTTTCTCCGCAGTGCGAGGCAAGCGGAAGCGACGCCCGAGCTCAGCGTCGGGAGCGAAGTGGT
Source organism: Vulcanimicrobiaceae bacterium (assembly GCA_049792675.1). Classification (GTDB taxonomy): domain Bacteria; phylum Vulcanimicrobiota; class Vulcanimicrobiia; order Vulcanimicrobiales; family Vulcanimicrobiaceae; genus Cybelea. The sequence goes on from JBARBD010000089.1 coordinate 12,141, forward strand.
CATTCGATCCTTGCTTCCCGGTGAGGAAGAGCAGCTCTACGAAGTCGACGGATTCATCGCCAACTACCGGCTCTCGCTGGTCGGTGCGTACTCGCTGCGCCGGCGCCTCGACTTTCGCATCGAGCGGCGGACGACGTGCACCAAGCTGCACGTCCGTCTTTCCTACCCGGCGTACCACGGGCGCCTGGGCGGTCTGCTCGACCGCTGGCAGCGCGGCCGGCGGCTCGCAAGCGCCCTAGACGACTCGCTGGTCCACTTCAAGGGGCTCGTCGAGTACAAACAGGACGGCGCCGTCCTGGCCGATTTCTAGGGCGCCGGCGATTCTAGCAGTCATTGACCATGAGTGCTAAGCTGGTTATACTCTGACCATGCCGCTCTATGAGTACGCCTGCACCAAGTGCGGGCGAATCAACGAAGTACGACATGGCTTTGACGAGACGTACGCGGAGCCGTGCCCGGCCTGCGGCGCGGCGCAGCGCCGCGTCTTCAACCCCGCCCCGGTGGTCTTCAAGGGCTCTGGATTCTACGTGACCGACTCGCGCAAGAGCTCGGGTGCCCGCAAGAGCGAGAAGGCGAAGGTGGAGTCCTCCCCGAGCCCGGATTCGGCCGCGCCGGCCGAAAAGAAGGGCACCAAGCCCTCCGAACCGGCCGCCTAGGCCTGGAGGCCCGCGAGGGCCTCGGCAAAGCCCGGGAAGCTCACGTCTGCGCTGGAATCGGCGGCGATCTCGACCGGCCCGGCAGCGCATCCCAAGACGGCGGCAGCCATGACGATCCGGTGGTCTCCCCGCGTATCGATCGGGCCGCGAGCCGCGCCTGGATTCCCGCCCTCGATCCGAAGGTCGTGCCGCTCGCTCTGGACCCGAATCCCGACCGCCCCCAGGAGCCGCTCGATCGCGGCGACCCGATCGGATTCCTTAGTCCGGAGGTCGCTGATGCCGGAGATCGTCGTTGTACCCGGCGCGAACGCCGCGACCAGGGCTAGCA
>JBARBD010000090.1:0-10952 GCA_049792675.1 Vulcanimicrobiaceae bacterium
CTTTGACCAGCGCAGCCAAAACGCGCCCTTGCTTGAGCACGTCGGGCCGGCTATAAACGTGACGATCGTTGTAGAGAATTGGGATCTGACCGGACGGCGGCGATCCGAAATCCGCCGGCGGCGGCGATCCACCTTGCGCAACGCCGTTTCCAATGTTTCCTTGCGTCGCACTCGATGGAGCCGCAACCGCGTTGCTCACGCAGAGCACTGAAATCAGCGCTGCGAGAACTCCGATGTTGAGCCGTTTCACGAAGTTGCCTCCTTGTGGAAATACAATATCGAGGAGCGGGCTCGCTCCCCATGGTCTAATAGACGAGCGGCCGCTCGGAGCGTCGCTGCTCGCACAAACACACGATACCCGTTATTCCCTAATTGCGCAACTTGGTAAACGCCAGAGCCAAATAATTCCGACTAAAGTCTCACCCAGGGCGAGGCCGAAAGCGACCCGGGGGGCGTAGGGGCCGGCGGCCGCCAGCCGCTGCAAAACGGCCGTCGTAAAGGCCGGGGCGACGATCTGCGGGACGACCACGGCGAGATTCCAGACCCCCATCGCGGCCGCCATCGCCCCCGCCGGCAGGATGCGGCAAGCAATCGCCCAGTCGGCTACTAAAAATATCCCCCAGCCGAGCCCCGCCACGACGGTGGCCGCCGCCACGCCCACCGGCCCGTGGGAGGCGATGAAGAGGCCCAGGGCGACGATGAACGCCGCCCCGCCGACCGTCGCGACGAGCCGCTTGTCGAGACGATCGCTCGGCCGGGCCGCCAGCGCCGCGCCCACAACGCTGACCAAGGTGAAGACGACGATCAGAATGCCGGTCTGCAGGCGCGCGGCGGCCAGCGTCGGGGCGCCCAGCACGCCGCTCACGTAGAAGAGCAAATAGCCAAGCAGGGTGTAGAAGCCGATGTAGACCAGCGCGCGCGAGATGAAGAGATCCACGAAAGCGCGCGTCACGCGCGGCGCGCGCTCCTGCGTATCCGCGCGCAACGTCAGCGAGCGGGCGTGCGCGGACGTCACGGCGCAGGTCGCCAGCACGACCGCACCGAGGGTCGCGCTCAACGCCCTCGCGTTGCCGATGAAACTTGCGGCCAGCGCGCCGATCGCGTTGCCCGCGCCTTGCATCGCGGCCATCCACGACGAGGCGACGCCCATCCTGGCGCGCTCGACGAAATCGGGAATGATCGCCTGATATGGCCCGATTGCTACGTTCAGCGCGCCCTGCACCAAAACGTACGCTACGGTGAGCGCAAAGAACGTGCGCGCGTCGTAGAAGAACGCCAGGGCCGCCGCCCCGGCGATCGCGCCGAACGCGTAGAACTCCACGCGCCGGCTTCCACGACGGCGGCGCGCGTCGGACCAGACGCCGACCACGACTTGCATGAACGCCGCGACGAGCGCGCCGGCGGTCGCAAGATGACCGTAGGCGATAAGCGGGTTGCCGGCGGCCAGCTCGATCGAGCGCGATTGCAGCGAGATGCCGAGCAGCGCACCCCAAACGGCCTGGATGCCGAGCCAGTACAGGGCGAGGCGAAACGGATTAGGGGTGGTTGCACGCATAGCGGTACTCGGCGATCGTGTCCACGTCGAAGGCCAGTTCGGGCGCGCAGCCGCGAACCGCGCGGGCCGGCACTCCGAGCGCGTTCTGCGCGATCGCTTCGAGATCTCCGATCCCCAAACGCCCGAGTACAAACCGGAAGAGCGCGAGCGGGCTCACCAGCCGGGCCATCAGCCACGGCTTCTTGCGCGCGTCGAAGAGTCGTCCGGCGATCGTCGCGATCTTTTCGGCGGCGCCGCCGGGAATCGAGAAGACGCCGCCGTTGACGACGCGCTCGCCCGCCAGCGTAATGCCGGCCGGCGGCGCGCCCGGAAATCGAGCGGTAAAATCGGAGAGGTCGGCGAGCGCGATGGAGAGTGCGCCCTGCGGCAGGCGCGCGACGTAGCCGGCGAGCGTCCGCGTCTCGACGTACGGCAGATCGCTGGTGGCGTAGAGTAATGGCTCGCCGTCTTCGGGCCAGGCGCGCAGCGCCCGCAACAGATTCTCGGAGCCCGAGGGGCTTTCGCCAACGAACCGGTCGATCAACGGGCCGCAGCGGGCGCGGACTTCATCGCCGCCCACGACCGCTATGCGGGTCGCGCCGGCACCGCGCGCCGCCTCCAGAATGCGCTCGAGCATCGTAACGCCGCGTATTGGAGCGAGCGCCTTCACGCTCGTTCCCGCCGCCTCCGCGAACGCTCCCTCGATGCGGCCGCCCGCGGTGATCACCGCTTTCACGGCGACCGCTACTTCTTGGCGATCGTCTTCTTCTTGCCGGCGACGGTGCGCTTGGGACCCTTACGCGTGCGCGCGTTGGTCTTGGTCCGCTGGCCGCGCACCGGGAGGCCGCGCCGGTGGCGTATCCCGCGATAACAGCCGATGTCCATCAGCCGCTTGATGTTGCCCTGCACCTCGCGGCGCAGGTCGCCCTCGACCCGCAGCTGGAGCGAATCGATCGCATCGCGCAGCCGCTTCTCGTCCTCTTCGCTCATCGCCTTGACCCGCACGTTCGGGTCGACTTGGGCGTGGACCAGCAGCTTGCGCGCCGTCGCCGGGCCGATACCGAAGATATAGGTCAGGGCGACTTCGACGCGCTTCTCGCGCGGCAGATCGATTCCAGCAATACGAGCCATTCAGACGTACCTCTTTATCCTTGGACCTGTTTGTGTTTTGGATTGACCTCGCAGATCACCCGCACCTTGCCGTGGCGGCGGATGATCTTGCACTTCTCACAAATTTTCTTGACCGATGGTCTAACTTTCATAACAACCTTACTTCTAACTATTTGTATCGATACGTTATTCTGCCGTGGGCGAGGTCGTAGGGCGAAAGCTCGACCAGTACCCGGTCTCCCGGAAGAATTCGGATGTAGTTCATCCGGATTTTGCCCGAGACGTGCGCGAGAACGCGGTGACCGTTCGCGAGCTCGACCCGAAACATGGCATTCGGCAACGGCTCGACGATCGTCCCCTCGACCTCGATCGCCTCTTCCTTAGGCGTCGCGGTCTTGGCGGCTTTCTCGGCCGTCGCTTTCGCGCGAGGCCGGCGCCCGCCGCGCTTCTTACGCGCCACGGGGCCGGGTCCGCTTCATGCGATCGCTTCTCGCTGCGGACGATATCCTTCGCTCGAGGGATGCTCCGCATAATCCCGCAGCGTCAGTATCTTCGGTCCGTCCTCCGTCACGGCGATCGTATGCTCGAAATGCGCTGCGAGTTTACCATCTGCGGTGACGACTGTCCAGCCGTCGCCGAGAATCCGGACCTTGGGGCTCGCTTGGGTGATCATCGGCTCGACGGCCAGGACCAACCCCGGCCTCAGTTCCATCCCGGTGCCGGGGTCGCCGTAGTTCGGAACCTGCGGCTCCTCGTGCATTTCCCGTCCGACGCCGTGGCCGACAAGCTCGCGCACGACGCCGTAGCCGTGGCGCTCCGCGTGCGCCTGCACGGCCGCCCCGATATCGCCGACGTGCTTGCCGCATTCCATCTGCGCGATGCCGAGCATCAGGCACTCCTGCGTCACGTCGAGCAGCCGCTGCGCTTCGCCCGAGATGTTCCCGACCGCAATCGTGACCGCGCTGTCGCTGACGTATCCGTCGAGCGTCGTCCCGATATCAATCGAGAGCAGGTCGCCCTCGCGTAGGACGCGCGGGCCGGGGATGCCGTGCACGACTTGGTCGCCCACCGACGTACAAACCGATCCCGGGAATCCGTTGTATCCTTTGAAGGTCGGGATGCCGCCGCGCTCGCGAATACCGCTTTCGGCGAGCTGGTCCAGCTCGGCGGTCGTCATTCCCGGGCGCGCCACTTTCATCAGACCGCTAAGCACGGCCGCGGTGATCTTGCCGCTGCGCCGCATAACCTCGATCTCGCGAGCCGATTTCAGCGCAACCATCTCAGCCGTTACGTTCCGGCGCGAGCATCGCGCCGTCGACCGCCGATGCGATCCGATCGGCCACTTGCTTGAAGCTCGCCAGCGCGTCGACCTCGACGAGCTTGCCGCTCTTCCGATAGTACTCCACCAACGGTTTAGTTTGCCGGTCGTAGACTTCGAGGCGCTTGGCGACGGTCGCCGCCTGGTCGTCCTCACGCTGCACGAGCGGCCCGCCGTCTTCGTTGTCGATGCCGGCGACGCGCGGCGGATTTGTCAACGCGTTGTAGGTCCGGCCGTTGCGCGGATTCGTCCAGCGCGATGCAAGACGCGCGATCAGGGTCGGACGGTCGGCATTAAACAGCACCGCACGGTCGAGCGGCCACCTGCGACGCGCGAGCAGCGCGTCGAGCGCCTGCGCCTGCGCGACGGTGCGCGGGAAGCCGTCCATGACGAAGCCGACCGGATTGCGCTCGAGCTCCTTCTCGATCATCGCGACGACCAGCGCATCGGGAACGAGCTCGCCGCGATGCATGTATCCTTCCGCTTCTCGGCCGAGCTCGGTGCCCTCGGCGAGCTCGCGGCGCAGGATATCGCCGGTCGAGATCTGCGTCAGGCCGAATCGCTCCTCGAGAATCCGTGATTGTGTGCCTTTGCCCGCGCCGGGCGGCCCAAGAAAGACCAGCCGCATCTACTTCTTCAAGATTCCCTAACGCTTGATGAAGCCTCGATAATCTCGCATCGCTAACCGCGCCTCGATCTGGGTGATGGTATCGAGCGCGACGCCGACCACGATCAGCAGCGAGGTCGAGCCGAGATAGAAGGTCGTTATCGAGAGGCCGCGCTGAAGAGCGCCGGGCAGAACCGCGAGGATGCCGAGGTAGATCGCCGACGCGGTCGTGAGGCGCATCAGGATTTTGTTCAAGTAATCGACCGTCGGTTGGCCGGGTCGAATGCCCGGTATGAAGGCGCCGGTCTTCTTGAGGTTGTCGGCGACGTCGCGCGTGTTGAGGACGATCGAGCTATAGAAGAACGTGAAGACGACGACGAGCAAGAAGTAGACGAGGTTGTAAAGGACGCCGCTGGGCGTGAACCAGACGTTCAGCCACCCCGAGAACCCCTGCATGCCGCGCTGGATCGAGGCCCAGATGCCCTCTCCGGTGATCGCTTGGCCGTGACCAAACCAGGAGAGAGCCTGCTGGGGCAGCAGCAAAATCGAGATCGCGAAGATGATCGAGATCACGCCGGCGTTGTTGAGCCGCAGCGGAATGTAGGTCGAGCGCCCGGCGAACATCTTGCGCCCGACGACGCGCCGGGCTTGCTGGACCGGTACGCGGCGCTGGCCTTGGTAGAGGAAGATGATCGAGACGATTACCAATATCGCGATCGCGATATAAAGGAACAGGTAGAGGATCGACTCGGCCCCCTGGCTGGCCGACGAGAAGGTCTGCGTGACGTACTGCGGATAGCGCAGCACGATGCCGATGAAGATGATCAACGAGACGCCGTTGCCGATGCCTTTGTCGCTGATCTGCTCGCCGAGCCACATCAGGAAGAGCGTGCCGCCGACCATCGCGACGATAGCGTAGAGCAGATACCAGATGCTGGTGTCGTAGAAGACGCCCGAGCGCTCCATCGAGATCGCCATGAACGTCGCTTGAATCGTGCCGAGAACGATGGTCAGCCAACGCGTGTACTGGCTGATCTTCTTGCGGCCTTCCTCGCCGCCTTTCTTGGCCATCTCCTCGAGCTGCGGCATGACGACCGTCATCAGCTGCATGATGATCGAGGCGTTAATGTACGGGGTGATGCCCATCGCGATAATTGAAAGCTTCTGCAGCGCGCCGCCCGAGAGGAAGCCGAGCAGGTTATAAAAGGCGCCGCTCTGCAAGACCCGCTGCCAGGCCGCCTGGTTCACGTTCGGCAGCTGGACGTGGATCATGAAGACGAACCACGCGAAGGCAAAAAAGACGAAGAGAATGCGCTGGCGGATCTCCGGGACGAGCACGGCTGCCCGAAGGTTGTTAAACACCGGCGCCCTCTGTCGAGATGCCTTCGAACTGCGCGCCGGCCGCGGCCAGCGCTTCGCGCGCGCTCTTGGAAAGGAGCACGTCGCGGATGCGCAGCCCGGCGGGTATCGTCTGGCCCGCACGCACGACGCCCAGAATCTTCACGCCCGAGAGCGCGCCTTTGACCAGCCCGCGATCGCGCAGCGACTCGGGCGTGATCTCGACCGCAGCATCCCATTGCGCGAGCTGGTGCAGGTTGAGGACCGCGAGGCGCTGGCGGAAGTGACCGATGTCGCGCGCCTTCTGCGAGTAGCCGCGCCGGTGCGGAAGCCGCCGAGCCCAGGGGGTCTGGCCGCCCTCGAACGCCGGCCCCTTGCCGCCGCCCGAACGAACCGTCTGACCTTTGCCGCCTTCGCCGCCGGTCTTGACCATGCCGGAGCCGTGGCCGCGCCCGATGCGCTGGCGCTTCGGCCGGCTACCGGGTGCAGGCTTCAGGGCGCCCAGCTTGAGGATTTCTTTCTCTGCCATCGTGCTTACGCCGCGAAGATCTCTTTGACGGTCTTGCCGCGCAAAGCCGCGACTTGTTCGGCCGTCTTGAGGGAGCGCAGCGCATCGACCGTCGCTCTGACGACGTTGATCGGATTGGTCGTGCCGAGGCACTTGGTGAGAATGTCGTGGATTCCGGCGAGCTCCAGCACGGCGCGCATCGAGCCGCCGGCGATCACGCCGGTGCCGCGCGCGGCCGGCTTGAGCAGCACGGTTGCCGCGCCGACCTCGTGGCGCACGAGGTGTGGAATCGTCCGGTCTACCATCGGTACGGTGATCATGCTTTTCTTGGCCTGCTCGACGCCTTTGCGGATCGCCTCGGGCACTTCGCCGGCCTTGCCGATCGCGAAGCCGACCTTGCCCTTGCGATCGCCGACGACGACCAGCGCGCTAAAGCTGAAACGCTTGCCGCCCTTGACGACCTTGGCGACGCGGTTCACCCGCACGACGGTCTCCTCGATTCCACTATTGTCGCGTTCGCGACCTCGGTACTGCATCAGAAACTCAACCCCGCTTCACGCGCTGCGTCCGCGAGCGCGCGGACGCGTCCATGGTATTTGTAACCGCCGCGATCGAAGACGACCTGCGAAACCCCCGCGGCTTTGGCCTTGGCGGCGATCGCCGCTCCGACGGCTTTGGCCGCATCTACGTTAGTCTTCGAGTTCAGCGGACCGGCAAGGCCTTTGTCGAGCGTCGAAACCTCGGCCAGCGTGTGGCCCTTGGCATCGTCCACGAGCGTCGCGTAGATGTGATGGAGGGAACGGCGTACGTAAAGGCGCGGCCGCTGGCCCGTCCCGTCGACTTTCTTGCGCAACCGCGCGTGCCGCGAGCGACGCGCATCGGCCCGACTCATTACTTCTTTCCTGCCTTCCCGGCTTTGCCGAGCTTCTTGCGGACGCGCTCGCCCTCGTACCGGATCCCTTTGCCCTTATAGGGCTCGGGCGGACGGAGGTTGCGAATCTCAGCCGCGACCTGGCCGACGGCCTGCTTGTCAATGCCCTCGACGTGAATCTTGTTCTGGCCCTCGACCGTCAGCGCGACGCCTTTGGGCGCCTCGAACGAGACCGGGTGCGAGTACCCTAAGCTCAAGTTGAGCCGTTCGCCCGACTTCGCGACGCGATAGCCGACGCCGCTGATCTCGAGGCTCTTTCGAAAGCCTTTGCTGACGCCTTCGACCATGTTTGCGATCAGCGTGCGGGTCAGGCCGTGGGCGCTGCGGTGCACCTTGGCCTCGCCTTTGCGCACGACGATCACGCGCCCGTCCACGAGCGACACGTCTACGACGTCGGCAAGGATGCGCTGACGCAGCTCGCCCTTCGGGCCGCTCACGGCGACTTCAGCGCCCTCGAGCTTGACGTTGACGCCCGACGGCACTACAACCGGCAGCTTTCCTATGCGCGACACGCGCGGTCACCCCGTGCGCCGGCCGCGAGGCCGGCAAGCTTACCAAACATACGCGAGGACCTCTCCACCGACGCCCTGCTTCTTGGCGCGTTTGCCCGACATGATGCCCTGCGGCGTCGAAATGATGACCAGCCCGAGCCCGCCCAGGACGCGCGGGATCTCCGTCTTACCCGTGTAGACGCGCAAGCCGGGGCGCGAGATGCGGCGCAGGCCCGTAATGACCTTCTCCTTCTCCGGGCCATAACGAAGCTGAATTCGAATCGTCCCCTGCGGTCCGCTCTCGACCCGCTCGAAGCTTTCGATGAAGCCCTCGTCTTGCAGAATCTGCGCGATCGCCCGCTTGGCGCGCGACGCCGGCACGTCCACGCTCTTGTGATTGGCCGTGTTGGCGTTACGAATTCGCGTCAGCATATCTGCAATCGGATCGGTTATCGACATGTGCTCCTCCCCCTCACCACGAGGCCTTCGTCACGCCGGGGACCACGCCGGCGTGCGCGTTCTCGCGAAAACAGATGCGGCACATCGCGAACTTCCGCAGATATCCGCGCGGGCGCCCGCAGACGCGGCACCGGTTGTGGTGGCGCACGCCGAACTTTGGCTCCCGGCGCGACTTGACGATCAAACTGGTCTTTGCCATTTAGCCGCGACCTTTCTGCAGCGGAAGACCCATGGCGACGAGGAACTCGGACGCCTCTTCGTCGGTCCGCGCCGACGTGACGATGGTCACGTCCATCCCACGCGTCTTGTCGACCTTGTCGAAGTTGATCTCGGGAAAGACCAACTGCTCGCGCAGGCCCAAGTTGTAGTTGCCGCGGCCGTCGAACGACTTCGCGGGCAGCCCGCGGAAGTCGCGGATGCGGGGCAGGACGACGTTGAAGAGCTTGTCTACGAAGACGTACATGCGGTCGCCCCGCAGCGTCACCTTCGCGCCGATATTCATCCCTTCGCGCAGCTTGAACGCCGCGATCGACTTCTTCGCCTTGGTGACGATCGGCTTCTGACCGGTAATCGCGGTCAGTTCGCTCACGGCGGCGTCGAGCGCCTTGGGGTTGGCGATCGCCTCCCCGACGCTCATGTTGACGACGACCTTCTCCAACTTCGGGATCTGGTTGACGTTCTCGTAGCCGAAACGCTCCTGGAGCTGCTTGCGAACTTGCTGCTGGTAGCGTTCTTTCAATCGTTCCGCCACGCTTACGCTCCCTTCGCCGACTCGCGGGCCGGCTCGCCGCAGCGGACGCAGATGCGGTGCACGGCGCCATCGGTCGAGCGTCCGCGGCGAAGGCGCGTCGGCGCCTTGCACTTCTCGCAGACGTACTGCAGCGCGGAGAGCGGCAACGGCGACTCCTTCTCGATGATGCCGCCGGTCTGCATCGACCCGCCGGTGTTGCCTTGCTTCGAGCCCGACTTGGTGTGGCGCTTGACGATGTTGATGCCCTCGACGGTCGCCACGCCGGCCTGCGCGTCGATCTCTTTGACCGTCCCGCGCTTGCCGCGCTCTTTGCCGCGCCGAATCAAGACGGCGTCACCTTTGATAATTCTCGGTTTGGAAGCCATCCTACAAGACCTCTGGAGCAAGCGAAGCGATTTTCAAGAAGCCGCGCTCGCGAAGCTCGCGCATGACCGGGCCGAAGACGCGCGTGCCGCGCGGATCGAGATTGTCTTTCTCGCCCTTGATGATGACGCAGGCGTTGTCGTCGCAACGCACGACCGAGCCGTCGACGCGCCGAACCGGAGCGCTCGTCCGTACGACGACCGCCTTGACGACCTGGCCCTTTTTCACGGCCGCGCCCGGAATCGCGCTCTTCACGGTTCCGACGACGACGTCGCCGACGTGCGCGTAGACGTGCCGGCTTCCGCCGGTAATGTGAATGACGAGCAGCTCGCGCGCCCCGCTGTTATCGGCCACTTTCAGGCGCGACTCTTGCTGGATCATCTCGCCCGCTCCACGATCTCGACCAAGCGCCAGCGCTTCTCGCGCGAGAGCGGCCGGCACTCCTCGATGCGGACCACGTCGCCGATATTGGCCTCGTTGCGCTCGTCGTGCGCCTTGAAGCGCGTCGACTTGCGCACGATCTTGCCGTACGTCCGGTGAGGAACGCGGGTCTCGGAGACGACCACGATGGTCTTGTCCATCTTGTTCGAGGCAACCCGGCCCTGCTTCACGCGGCGCGAACCGCGGGTCGCGGTGGGGGCGGTCGCGGCGTTATGCTGCTCCATGCGCACCCTCGGCGAGACGCTTCTCGCAGATGACGGTCTGAATTTGGGCGTACGAGCGGCGCATCGCCCGGATCTTGCTGAAATCCGTGAGATGGCCGGTCCGCAGCGCAAAGCGCAAGTTGAAGAGCTCCGCTTTGGTGTCGCGGGCTTTCTGTTCTAATTCCTTGACGGTCAGAGACCGCAACTCGTCGAGCTCCTTATTGGTCACACCACATCTCCCTGACGGGCGACGATCTTGGTATCGATCGGCAGCTTGGCGGCGGCGCGGCGCAGCGCTTCGCGCGCCACCGTCGGCGCGACGCCGGATAGCTCGAAGAGCACGCGTCCCGGCCGAACGACCGCTACCCAGATCTCCGGATTGCCTTTGCCCGAGCCCATCCGCACTTCGGCGGGCTTTTTGGTAACCGGTTTGTCGGGGAAAACTTTGATCCAAACCTTGCCGCCACGCTTAATGTGGCGCGTCATCGCGATACGAGCCGCCTCGATCTGCCGATTGGTCATCCAGCATGGTTCCATCGCCTGCAAACCATAGTCGCCGAAGGTCAGCGCGTTGCCGCGCACCGCTTTACCGGTCATCCGGCCGCGCTGCACTTTGCGCCATTTCACGCGTTTGGGAGTCAGCATCTTACTCCGATACCCCCCCTACCGAACCGTTCGGCGGCGTCTGCCCCGGTTCGACCGGAGCGGTTTCGACCGGCGCGACGTCTACCGGTGCGGCCTCGACGGGCGCGGCTTCCACCGGTACGGCCTCGACGGGCGCGGTTTGCGCTTGAACGGGCGCGCTCTCGACCGGAGCACTCGCTACCGGAGCGCTTTCAACCGGAGCACTCGCTACCGGAGCGCTTTCAACCGGAGCGCTTTCAACCGGAGCGCTTTC
>JBARBD010000091.1:0-2717 GCA_049792675.1 Vulcanimicrobiaceae bacterium
CGCATCGATCGCGTCGATGCGCTTCGTGAGGCCGCTTCGTTTACTGGAGAACAATTGCGTGTACCGAACTTTGCAAGCTAAGACCTTTGCGGCCATCGTTCTTCTCGCGTCGTTTGCAGCGATCGGACCGGCGGGGGCGACGACCTTCGTTCCCTCGCAGACGATCAAGGCCGGGACGAGAATCGCGTGTGTGCTCGACGAGACGATCAGCTCTCAGACCGCCACCTCCGGCACCGACTTCAAACTGAAAGTCGTCGATACGGCCCATCCGGCGCTGGAGGGCAGCGAGATTCACGGCTGGGTTACCGACGTGCGGCAGCCATCCGGAGCGCAACGCGCGCGCATCGGTTTCTGGCTGACCTCAATTCATCTGCCGAACGGCAAGAAGAAGTCCATCTCGGCGACGGTCGTGAGCAGGCGCGTCGTGCCGATGAATAACGCTGCGCAGCACCAGCAACGCCAGCAGCTGGCGCCGACGATGACGATCGGCATGGTGACGCCCGGCCCGATCGCCTGGCAGATGCGCGTCGGCGGCGGCAGCAGCACACCGACCGTCTCAAACCGTCCAAGCGGTTTGCTCGGCGGCTACATCTACGGCCAATCGGCGAACGAGCAGATCGTGATACCCTCAGGCCAGCCGGTGACGATCGAGCTGCAGGCCGACCTGACGATCCCCTAAGGCAGGGAGCCCACTCGGGCCGTGGAACGAGGGTCCCCGGCCTCGACGGTCCCGGTTAGCTCAGTTGGTAGAGCAGCTGACTGTTAATCAGCGGGTCGTTGGTTCGAGTCCAACACCGGGAGCCATTTTGAAAAAGCCCGACACTATCGGGCTTTTTCAGTTGCTCTCCCCTTGGCTGCGCTAGCGGCTCTAGCGCCGGTTGCTCCGAAAGTTGCTCCTCTTTCGTCCTTGAGCAGGTTGGCCGTTATTGCGATGCGGTGGCGCCTTCCTTCGCCCCATTACTTAGGGTTGGGCGTTGCGGGGCTCGTGTCGGGCGTACTTGATGCAGTGGACGGCGAGGCCAGATAGATCACCGTCCACGGAGTGCTCCAAGCAACGCTAATCGGCGCAGACAGTACGCCGGGCCAGCTTGTCTTGGCAATCGTCGGGGCAAAGCCTACGACTTCAAGTTTTAAGACCAAACTCCCGGACATAACGTTGTTAACGATTGCACTGCCATGTGCATAGGCGATTAGGACGAGCGGAGCTGAGTTAAACTTCGCACTGTTCCACTGCGTAGCTGTAGCGTCAGGTATGATTGCCGCAATCGCGCCTATGTCGCCGCCTGCATCAACCGCAGTCAGATCGCCGCTTAAGACGGTCCCGAGTATTCGGTTTCCGATACCAAACAAACCGGTGATATAGACTTTCGTTGTCGGCTTGAGGCCTAGATATCCTCCGGCCGATTCAGAGTGAACGCTCCCCGCGACGTCGATCTCGCCTAACAGATGGACGTCGAACGAAAATGGGCCGTATGACGCCGAGAACGGCGGGATTAGATCGATGTCCTTCCTCGGTACCACGGCAAAGTTGTAGTCGGGATTCACATGAGAGGAAACGTCGACGATCGGTTTCGAGCCCGCTCCAATCGGTCCAAGGTACACAGACGTCGCGCCGCTCACGTTTGCCTTTGCGTCAGACGGCGGCAAACTGCCGCTATTAGCGGCGGGCATTTGGGCTTCGTTACTTGGTGACGGAGTCGGCTGCGAGTTACACGCGTTCTGCGGCGCAGGCGTAGCGATGCCGGTTGTCGATGCGCCGGAGCTGGCCGATGAAATGACCGTGAGCACGGGCGTGCTGTGGCTAAAAGCGGTAGCGTTGATGCAAGAAGCCATGATCAAGCCGTACCGAACTGGTGTCCCAAGGGGTCCGCTGACAAACTGGAGCTTATTGGTCAGGACTGCGCCGAAGTGCTTTTGTCCCCATGATTGTCCGCTAAATGGGGATATAGGGATCGTCAAAACCAACGGCGTTGAAAGAGCCTGACTGCTAGGGGTTCCATTTTCTGCTGCCGTCAGCTGTTTTTCGAACGGCAACGCACAACGATCCAGACTGCCGCCGGTCTCGTTCTTGCCGCTCGAAAGCTCTGAAACATTTTGCCAGGCCTCCTCGACCGATGGGGGCGGCGTCGCGGTGGAGCTACATGCAATCGGCGACACGGCCGGGAACGGAGTCATCCGTATGTTGGGCGGAGGTGGAGGGGGCAGAGAAGATGGCGGAGCCGGCTGCGGCGCGAGGGTAGGTGGCGCTAGCGGTGTTGGGGGCGCCACAGGAGCTTCCAGAGCGACCCGGCGCACGTGATGAGATGGAGTAATGGCGCCGATGTTGATTGCTTTGGTTTGGTATTTCGGGTTGGTAACGGAGTCGCCGCGTCCGACAAGAAGCGCCTGAACCGCATTTGCGTAGATGAAGATTTGGCGGGCATCCACAATCTGGCCGTTTCGGGCGCGGGCGGTAACGCTGGGCAGCCAGGCGCGATCGATCTGCCCTCCGTGCTCCTTTGTGATCGCCAGATATTTCTTAAAAGCCTGACGCATGATCGCGGCTTGCGGCGGATCGAAATCCTGATCTATCCGGCTCGCTGGAACGGTAGCAGGATCGATAGCCGTAAAGGTTGTTGCGGCGCCCCCTGGCTGAATGAACTGAAAGAAGAGAACGGTTGCGAGGATTGATTGAAGGATGAAACGCATGCGGCCCCTGCAGCGGTTCTTAGGTAAAA
>JBARBD010000092.1:0-6521 GCA_049792675.1 Vulcanimicrobiaceae bacterium
GGGCTTGCATGGGTAGAGAAGAGCGCGCACGTGCCCGCGACGTCGAGAATCTGCTCGGCGTAGGCGGGCGCAGGGCGATCCAGCACGACCAGTTGCGGCGTCGCGATCAGCGCGCCGATCAGGGGGAAGGCGAACGCCTCGTGCATGCCTTCGAGCTGCTCGAGCAGCGCTTTGGCGCGCGCGATCGCTTGCAGCGCATCGACGTTCCAGAGCGCCGCGCGGTACGCGATGTAGCGCGCGAAGTCGAGTTCGCCGAGCTCGAGCGGTTCGTTCGGCACGAACGCCGCGATGCGCTTGCAGTGCGCCGATTGGACGCGCGGATCGTAGTCGCCGATCAGGACGCACCCGGTCGTCGCCTTGACGATCCCGGCGGCCAAGCGGGCGACGACCGCGGCCTCGTGCGGCGATCCAAAGGCGAGCGCGGCGCGTTGGCCGGGGGAAAGGTCGAGCGTGACCGGACCGCTGCAAGCGCGCTCGGTGGCGAAGGCGGCGCTTCGCATGCGCAAGAGAGGCATCGCAGCAGTATCATTCGGCGTGCTCGGCCAACAAAGCTCCCCACCGTGCTCTCCAACACCGAAGTCGCGCAGAAGCTGCTTCAGATCCGCACGCTCATGGAGATGGCGGGCGAATCGTTCTACAAGTACATGGCCTATGAGAAGGCGGCGGCCTCGGTCGAGAACGCGCCGCCGCTTGCCGATCTCGTCGCCGCGGGGGAGCATCTCAAGCTGCCGGGCGTGGGGAAGTCGATCGGCGCGGCGATCGAGCAGCTGGTGCGCAGCGGGAGCGCCGAGCAGCTCGACGAGCTCCATCGGCGCTTTCCACCGTCGTTGCTCGAAGTGCTCGGCGTCAGCGGCATCGGCACCAAGACCGCGGCGGCACTCTTCACCGACCACGGAATCGCTTCGCTTGCGGATCTCGAGGCGGCAATCGCGGCCGGGACGCTGCTTGGTATCCCGCGCCTCGGGCCCAAGACGATCGAGAACTGGAAGCGCGGGATCCTCGCGTACAAAGGACGACAGCGGCGTACGCCGCTGCCCGAGGCGTTGGCCATCGCGCGCGAAGCGATCGCGTACGTCCGCGAAGGGCCGCCGCTGGAGCGGCTGACGTTCGCCGGCAGCCTGCGCCGTCAGGAAGTGACGGTCGGCGACGTGGATCTCGTCTGCACCTCGCAGCACGCCGCCGACGTGATCGCGCACTTCGCCGCGTGGAGTCGCGCGGAGGCGGTTCTCGCCGAGGGCCCGACCAAAGCGAGCATCTGGCTGCCGGGCGGCTTGCAGATCGATCTGCGCGTGCTCCCCGACCATCTCTACGGCAACCTTCTGCAACACTTTACCGGCTCGCGCGAGCACAACATCAAACTCCGCGAGTACGCCGTCCGCAAGGGCTTGCGCGTGAGCGAGAACGGCATCTTGAACCTGGAGAACGGAGACGTGATTACTTGTTCGCAAGAGGCGGACGTCTATGCCGCGCTCGGCATGCAGGACGTACCGCCCGAGCTGCGCAGTGGGCTCGATGAAGTCGACCTCGCCAAGGCGCGTGCGATCCCGGCGCTCGTCGAGCTCGACGACCTGCGGGGCGATTTCCACATGCACACGACGTGGAGCGATGGCAACGATACGCTGGAAGCGATGATCGCCGCGGCCGCGGCGCGCGGCTACGCGTATCATGCGATCAGCGACCACTCGCGCGGGCGCGGCACGCGCTTCGGCATGGACGTCGAGAAGCTGCGCAAGCAGCGCCGTGAGATCGAGGCGCTCGGCGACCGCTACGGCATTCGAACGCTCTGCGCGAGCGAAGTCGACATCCTCCCCGACGGTTCGCTCGATTATCCCGACGAGGTGCTCGCAGAGCTCGATATCGTGATCGGCTCGGTGCACAGCGCGGTCAGGCAGTCGCGCGAGGAGATGACGGCGCGCCTGATTCGAGCCTGCGAGAATCCGTATCTGACGATCGTCGGGCATCCCACGGGACGGCGCTTCGACGGCTTTGCCGGTTACGAGTTCGACTACGACGCCGTCTTCGCGGCGGCGGCGCGCACCGGGACGGCGCTCGAGATCGACGGACAGGCGATGCGGCTCGATCTTCCGGCGCCGCTCGCCCGCAAGGCCAAGGGCTTCGGGGTTACGTTCGCGCTCGACAGCGACGCGCATCGGGTCGCCGATCTGGTCGCGATCGAGTTCGCACTCGGACAGGCGCGGCGCGCCGGGCTCGAAAAGGCCGACGTGCTGAACGCGCACGATTTGGAGCACGTGCTCGCGTTCGTGGCGCGCAAGCGCTCCGCCGCATGATTGCCGGCGCACGCCTGCGAGGCGGGCGCGGACGCGCGCTGATCTTCGTTCACGGCGTCGGCTCGACCGCGGCAATCTGGGACGCACAGCTCGATGCCTTCGGCGACGGGTATCGCTGCGCGGCCGTCGAGCTGCGCGGCAACGGCGCGGGGAAGCCCGACCCGGATCCGGCGCTGATCACGCGCGCGGGCTTCGCCGACGACGTGTGCAACGTTGCCGACGCGCTGCAGGCCGAGCGCTTCACGCTGGTCGGGTGCAGTCTGGGCGGCGTCGTCGCCTTCGAGCTCTGGCGTCGCGCGCCGCACCGGTTCGACGCAATGGTGATTCTCGGAAGCTTCGCGCGCTATCCCGACGGTCAGCGCTACGCAGACGGAATCGCGGAAGCGGTGCGCGAGGCTGGAACGATGCGCGCGTTCGCGGAGCGCCGCGCCGCCAAGCTCGGTCTTCCGCCGCCGCGCCTGGCCGAAACGATCGAGCAGATGGCCTGCAAGTCGGTGCCGAGCTATCTTGCGGCGACGCAGGCGACCTGGACCGGCGATTACCGCGCCGTACTGCCGACGATCGACGTGCCGGTGCTGGTCGCGCACGGCGAGCACGATACGATCGCGCCGGCCGCGCTCTCGCAAGAGATCGCCGCCGGAATCCCGGGCGCGAGGCTGATGGCCATCGCGAGCGCGGGCCACGTCGCCAACGCCGATAATCCCGGCGCGTTCAACGGCGTCCTGCGCGAGTTTTTGGGTTAGCAGGGGAACGATTGCGTGGAATCTTCGATCTTCGTGCTCTGCGGATACGGCGAACGGCCGATGAAAGCGTAGACGACGCGCGCGTAGGCCGGTCGTCCGCCGCAGCTCTGACGGCCGGTTACGATCAGCAGCATCGGATAGCTGTGAAAATGCCCGGCGGCGCACGTTGGCTCGCAGTCGTTGGCCTTACCGGTTCCGCTAGCCGCAGCGAAGGACTCGCCCCAGCCGGTCCACTTCAAGTTCTCGATGTAGAAGTTTCCGTCTCCGCACGCCAGCGTGATGCTCGCCGGTTTCACGAGCAGCTTTCCCTGACAATCCGGCAGGGCGATCGGCGCGGTCGCCGCCTGCGAACCGGCCGGGAGCGTGAGACTCGCCAGCGCGAGCGCCGCAACGATCGCGAGTCGCATCGGCTAGACGATCCGCTCGGCGTGCGCGTAAACGTTGGCGCGGTCGCCGCGCAGAAAGCCCACGAGCGTGACGTTGAAGTCGCGGGCGAGATCGACGGCGAGGCTGCTGGGTGCGGAAACCGACGCCACGATTGGGATGCGCGCCATCAGGCTCTTCTGGAGTATCTCGTAACTCGCCCGGCCGCTGACCATGAGGATCGAGCGCGAGAGCGGAAGGCGCGCCTCGAGCAGTGCCCAGCCGACCAGCTTGTCGACGGCGTTGTGGCGTCCGATGTCTTCGCGCACGGCGATTGCTTCACCGCGTTCGTCGAAAAGCCCCGCGGCGTGCAGGCCGCCGGTCGCGGCGAAGACGCGCTGGCGCGCGCGCATGCGCTCCGGCAGCGCGTAGAGGAGGCTTGCCGAAATGCGGAGCTCGTCGTCGACCGGAGTGACGCCGAGATCGTGCAGGGAATCGAGCTGCGCGCGTCCGCAGACGCCGCACGAGCTGTTCATCGTGAAGTGGCGTTCGAGGCGCGCCGGATCGGCGATGCGCGCACCGCCGCGCAGCTCAGCGCTGACGACGTTGTACCGCTGCTCGGGATCGATCGCCGGGTCGAGACAGTAGGTCAGCTCGGCGATCTCCTCGCGCGCGCGCACGATCCCTTCGCCGTATAAGAATCCGGCGGCGAGCTCGAAATCGTTTCCCGGCGTGCGCATCGTCACCGCCAGCGTGTGGGTCGTCGCGCCGGTCGTCAGCCGCAGCTCGAGCGGCTCCTCGGTGACGATCCGATCGCGCTTGACGGCGCGGCGCTCCGCCTCGAGCGAGACCACATCGGCCTCGACGCTGCGTCCGGGGCGAAGGGTCTCGGTCATTCCTCGTCCGGCCGGTTCTGCACGTAGCTGTAGCCGAAACGCCCTTTCACGCAAAGGTGGCCGCTGGTGACGTCGTTTTCGATCGGCGAGGACACCTTCACGATCTCGTTCTCTTGCACGTGCAGCGTGAGCGTGCATCCGACGCCGCAGTACGAGCAGATCGTCTCGGTCGTCTCCTGGCGCGCCTCGTCCCACTTGCCTTCGCGGCGCAGCTCGTACTCCGACGAAAACATCAGCGCGCCGGTCGGGCAGACGCCGATGCAGTTGCCGCAGTAGACGCATGCCGAATCGGGAAGCGGCACGTCGTACTCGGTCGAGATGTGCGCATCGAACCCGCGCCCGGCGACGGCGATCGCGAACGTGTTCTGCGCGTCCGTGCCGCAGGCTTCGACGCACTTGTAACAGAGAATGCACTTGGCGTAGTCGCGGACGTAGAGCGCGTTGTCGATCTTGACCGGCTCGGCGGTCGTTGCGGCTTCGGCGCCGTCCTGCGCATAGCGGTCCGGGGCGGCGCCGTAGCGCTCGCAGTAGCGCAGCGCGTCGGGCGCGGTCGAGAGATCGACCGAAGAGGCGAGAAATTCGAGCACCATCTTACGGCTGTGACGGACGCGCTCGGAGTCGGTGTGCACCGTCATTCCGTGCTCGACCCTCCGCGCGCAGGCCGGCACGAGCGCGCGCGCGCCCTCGAGCTCGACCACGCAGACGCGACAGGCGTTGACGGGCGTCAGCGATTGAAGAAAGCAGAGCGTCGGCGTCTCGATTCCCAACGTCGTACAAGCGTCGAGAATCGTCGCGCCTTCGTCGACGCGCGCCGCCTTGCCGTCGATCGTCAGCTCGACCGTGCGTTTGGGCGGCGCCGGCGGACGTTGTGGAATCGGGCCGCGGATCATTGCGGTGCCTCGCTCGAAAGGACGCGCAGCCCCGTGTGTGCCGACGCGATCGCGTTCGCGGCGGTCTGGCCGAGCCCGCAGATCGACGCGTCGCGCATCGCCCGGCCGATCTCATCGAGCAACGCGATATCTCGCGCGCGTTGCGCGGCGGTGCTGGCCGGTGAGGCCAGGCGCTCGAGCGCTTCTTCCTGGCGAACCGTTCCGATGCGGCACGGTACGCACTGACCGCACGACTCGTCGCGGAAGAAACGCGCGATGCGGCGCAGGATCGTCAGCAGATCGGTGCGCTCGTCGAAGAGCATCACGACTCCCGAGCCGAGCGTCGCGCCGGCCGCGCGCGCATCTTCGAAGGAGAGCCGCATCGTCAGCGATTCCGGCGAGAGCAGATTGCCCGCTGCGCCGCCGAGCAGAATCGCTTGCAGCGGGCGCCCCTCGGCCGGCCCACCGGCGAGCTCGATCAGCGAGCCCAGCGTCGCGCCGTGCGCAACCTCGTAGAGCCCCGGCCGGCCGACGGCGCCGGAGAGGCAGAAGAGGCGCGTACCGGTCGAGTCCGCGGTGCCGATGCTGGCGTAGCGCTCGCCGCCCTCGAGCAGAATCCACGGAATGTTTGCGAGCGTCTCGACGTTGTTGATGACGGTCGGCTTCCCGAAGAGTCCGGCCTCGACCGGAAACGGCGGTTTGTTGCGCGGCTCGCCGCGCTTGCCCTCGATCGAGTTGAAGAGCGCGGTCTCCTCGCCGCAGATATACGCGCCGGCGCCGCGACGCAGCTCGATCTCGAAGCGCATCCCGCTTCCCATCACGTCCTCGCCGAGC
Source organism: Vulcanimicrobiaceae bacterium (assembly GCA_049792675.1). Classification (GTDB taxonomy): domain Bacteria; phylum Vulcanimicrobiota; class Vulcanimicrobiia; order Vulcanimicrobiales; family Vulcanimicrobiaceae; genus Cybelea. The sequence continues at coordinate 5,994 of JBARBD010000092.1, forward strand.
AAGCCCTGCGCGCGCGCCTGCGCGATCGCGCCGGACAGACGCCGGCGCGCGAGCGGATACTCGCCGCGTACATAGACGTATCCCCGTTCGCATCCGGTTGCATAGGCGGCTATCGTCATCGCTTCGACGAGCGCGAACGGATCGTGCTCCATCAGCACGCGATCTTTGAACGTACCCGGTTCCGACTCGTCGGCATTACAGACGAGATAGTGCGGGCGCGCTTGGGCGCGCGCGACCGCCTCCATCTTCCGCCCGGTCGGAAAGGCCGCGCCGCCGCGCCCCAAGAGCTTCGAAGCGACGATCTCGGCGATCACGCCCTGCGGCCCCAGCTCGAAGGCGCGGCGTAGCGCGCGGTATCCGTCCCGCGCGCGATACGCGTCGAGACGCTCCGGATCCACGGTGCCGACGCGCGCCAGCAGGCGGAGCGGCGATCCGCCGATATGCGGCGCCGGGGGCGCTTCAAATCGGTCCTCGAGCGCGGCCGCGACGTTCTCTCCGGTCGCCGGCGCGATCTGGACGAGCGAGGGC
>JBARBD010000093.1:0-5559 GCA_049792675.1 Vulcanimicrobiaceae bacterium
GCTGATGGACGAGCCGTTCGGCGCCGTCGACGCGCTCGTGCGCACGGCCCTGCAGCGCGAACTCGTGCGCATCGTGCGCGAGCTCCAAACCACGACGCTTTTCGTCACTCACGACGTCGACGAGGCCTTTCGCCTGGCCGATCGCATCGTCGTGATGCGCGGCGGTCGCGTCGAGCAAATCGCCGATCCGCTCGAGCTGCTCGAAGCGCCGGCGACGCCGTACGTGCGCGAGCTCGTTCACGCGGGCGACGAGATCTATCGCCGCTACTTCATGCATGCGCGCGAGCTGCTCGACGCGCCGTCGCCATGAACTATATCGCGGCCCATCCGGCGCGCGTCTTCGCTTTGGCGGCCGGCCATCTCGAGCTCGTCGCCGTCGCGCTCGCCGTCGCGTCGCTCTTTGCGCTGCCGCTCGGCCTCTACGCCGCGCGCCACCCGCGCGTCGCGCCCTGGCTGCTCGGCACGCTCGGCGCGATCTACACGATCCCGAGCCTCGCCCTGCTCGCGATCTTCGTCGAACTCTTCGGGCTCGGCTTCGCGCCGGTCTTCGTTGCGCTGGTCGTCTACGCGCAGTTCATGCTCGCGCGCAACGTCGTCGCCGGAATCGAGGGCGTCGATCGCGCACAGGTGGATGCGGCTCGCGGGCTCGGGATGTCGCCGTTCCAGGTGCTGGTGCGCGTCGAACTTCCGCTCGCGCTTCCGGTCCTCATCGGCGGTGCGCGGATCACGGCGATCGCGATGATCGCGATTGCAACGCTCGGCGGTTACGTCGGGGGCGTCGGCCTCGGCGTCCTGATCTTTAACGGCCTAACGCTCCACCAGCCGCAGATGATCGTGGCCGGAAGCCTGGCCGCCTCGCTGTTGGCGATCGGCGTCGACGCCGCGCTGCGCCTGGTCGAGCGGCGCGCGCGGCGTTACGAAGGGTCGAGAGCCTAGATCGCCTGGATCTTGGCCATCATCCCGGAGTCCTCGTGGTCGAGGATGTGGCAGTGGAAGAGAAACTCTCCCCGGATGATCGGATCCCGAAAGTCCATCAGCAGCTTGGCCGTGCCCGGCGTGCCGTCGCTGGCGCGATGCGGAACGACGAAGCTGTCGGCCCAGAACGGATGTGTCAACTTCTTGCCGTTGACGCTTTCGACGACGAAGTGAGTTTGATGGATGTGAAAATCGTGAATCTCCTGAGTGTCGTTGCGCACGGTCCATTCTTCAACGGTGCCGACGTGCACGACGAACATCGGCGGCGAGCGCATCGAGAAGGCCTTACCGTTGATGTAGAAGTGCTTGGCGCCCTCGCTGAAGACCACCAGACGCTTGGCCGCGACGGGCGGGAGCGGCTCGGTATAGACGTTCTGCGGCAGCGGCGCCCCAACGGTGAGCGGGCGCTGGTCGAACGAGCCGCCGTCCTGCCCGTGCGCCGGCGCTTTGAGCGACGCGAGAACGAGCGGCGGATCGGCATCGCCGTCCGGCCCGGTGTCGTAGCAGAGGGTCCGGAACTTGGCGTGACCGCTGGCCGGGCCGGTGACGACAAACTCGGCGCGCGCCGCCGGCGGGATGACGATCGTCGAGACGGTCTTCGTCGCCGGCGTGCCGGGATAGGTGTCGAGCGCGAATCCATCGATCGCGACGACCTCGAACTTCCCACCGTCGATCGCGAGATTGAGCGTCTTATGTCCCGTCGCGTTGACGACGCGGAAGAACTGCTTCTCGTGGGGCGCGATGGTGATGACCGGATGGACTGCGCCGTTGAGCGAGGTCGTCAAGCCGTCCTTCGAGCTGCACGGATGCTTGTTGGTAATGAACGGATGCATCGTGTCCATCGAGCCCATCGCAGCGCTGCCGCCCATCGCGTCGCCGCCGCCCATCGACATCCCGTCTTCGTCGACGTCCTCTTCGGGTTTGATCGTCTGGCCGATACCGGTCGAGCGCACGACGATGACGCGCTCCTTCATCTTCTCGAGGCCGGGGAGATGGCGCTGGAGCCCGTCGACGACGATCGCGCCGGACATGCCGCCTTCGCCGACTTGATAGTTGGTCTGGCGGTGAACGTGCGGATGATACCAGTAGAGCCCCGGCTCTTGGTTCTTCGGAACGTGCACGACGTAGTGGAGCGTCTGGCCGGGCTTCGCGAGCATCGTGAGCACGTCGTCGCCGGGGGCTTTCGGCGACGCGCCGAGCCCGTGGAAGTGCAGGTTCATGTCGTCGGCGTCGCCCTTGATGGCCTGCAGCTGATTTTCGAGCTCGATGTCGATCGTATCGCCGGGCTTCACCCGAATCGTGGGCGAGATGCCGTGCAGGCCGCCGTAGAGGAAGCCCGGCAGGCCCGTCGCCGGGTTGATGTCGGCGATCAGCGTTACCTTCGCGACGCCGTTGACCGAGCGCACGACGGGCTCTTGGGGCAGCTCGTTGACGTTATGATCGGGCGAGACGCGGGCCGGCGCGACGTTGGTCATCGGCGGAATCGCGTACGACGGACCGCTCGCTCGACCACCGCAGCCGGCCAGCCAAGCGATTGCGACCGCGAATGCGAGAAGGCGTCGTGTCATGAGGGTTCTCCGTCGAAGTTCGCTACGAAAAAGACGCGCGGCGCGCATCTGAAAGTCTCTAAGTTACCGCCGCGCCGAGCGCCTCCTGCCCGCGTCTCTACTCTCGCACCAAGAGGTGCACGCTGAAACGCTTGGCGCGGTCGTGCCACGCCGACGCGGGGCGGAAGCCCGCGGCGCGGCCGAGCGCGACGACGTCGTCGTCGGTGAACTTGTACGACGACTCGGTGTGGATCCGCTCGCCGGCTTCGAAGCTCGCGCGCAAGCCGATCGCTCGCACCTCGACCTCCGCGCGTTCGCGCGCCTCTAAGAACGAGTCGACCGAGCCGCGAATCTCGTCGTAACGGACGACGTGACTGAAGTTAGAGATATCGAACGTGGCGTCGAGCTCGCGATTGATGCGCGCCAGTAGATTGCGATCGAACGCGGCGGTGACGCCGACCGGATCGTTGTAGGCCAGCTCGAGCGTCGCGCGATCCTTTTTGAGATCGACGCCGAGCAAGAGTCCGTCGCCGGGCCGCAGTGCCGCGCCGAGTAATTCGAGCAGCAGGGAGGCTTCGTCGGGTTCGTAGTTGCCGATGTTCGAGCCCATCAGCATCGCGAGCATCTTGCGCTCGGAGCGCAGAACGTGCGATCCGAGCACGTCGAAGTAATCGCCGGCATAGGCGCGCACCGAAAGGGCTGGGTAGGCCTCGACCAGCGCCATCGACGACGCGCGAATCGCGTCGGTCGAGATGTCGATCGGACTGTAACGCAGCTCCGGCTGCACCCGCAGCGCTTCGCCGATGAGGAGGCGCGTCTTGATCGCGCTTCCGCTGCCGAGCTCGAGGAAATCGAGCGGCTCGTTGAGCACGCGCACGATCTGCCATCCCCAATCGGAAAGAATCTCGGTTTCGGCCCGCGTGAGGTAGTACTCGGGCAGGCGCGTGATCGCATCGAAGAGCGCCGAGCCGACGGCATCGTAAAAATATTTCGACGAGAGCCGCCTCGGCTTCGACGAGAGCCCGCGCGCGACGTCCTGCGCGAACGACGGGACCCCGCGTAACCGCGGAACCTCGATGAGCTCGAACCGGTCGAAGACCGCGCTGTCGATCGTCACGACTGACCTCTCTTGCCCCGGTTGCCCGGTAGTCCCTTTTATAAACCGAGCAGGCTGGGAAGGTTGCGCCTCAGGGTTCGATCAGCTCCACGCGCAGGCGCGAGTTGCGGAAGCCGTAGAGTGCGTATACCAGGATCCCGACCAGGAACCAAATGCCATAGCGAATCCAGGTCGCCACCTGCAGACCCGTCACCAAGTAGAGACACGCCGCCGCCCCGGCGAGCGAAAAAAACGGGAGCAGCGGCGCTCGGAACGGCCGCGGCGCGCCCGGGTTGATGACGCGCAGCACCAAGACGCCGGCGCAGACGATCGCGAAGGCGGCCAGCGTTCCGATGTTCACGAGCGTTAAGAGTTCGTTGAGCGGGAGCACTGCGGCGAAGACCGCGACGATCGCGCCGGTGATCGCCGTCATGCGTGCCGGCGTGCGAAAGACGTGATGGATGCGAGCGACGCCTTGCGGCAGCATGCGATCGCGCGCCATGACGTAGAAGATGCGCACTTGTCCGAGCAGCGACGTCAGCATCACGGTCGCGTTCCCGGCCAGCCCGCCGATCGCGACGATCCAGTAGAGGGCGTGGTTCTTGGTGACCGATCCGAGCGCGTCGAGCATCGCGGCGCCCTCGGAGAGACGATCGAATCGCAGCACGCCGACCGTGCAGAGCGTCAACGCGACGTAGAGGATGCCGCCCAGCGTCAGCGCCAGGATGATGCCGATCGGCACGTCGCGTTCGGGGCGCTTCGCCTCCTCCGATGCCACGGTAACCGTATCGAATCCGATGTAGGCGAAAAAGACGAGCGCCGTGCTCGCCACGACGCCGTGGTACCCGAACGGCGTGAACGGGCGCAGGTTTGCCGGGTGCACGGCGTGCGCGACCGTGACGATGAAGACCAGCATCGCGACGATCTGCAGCACGACCAGCGCGCCGTTGACGCCGGCCGACTCGCGAATGCCGATCGCGACCAGCGCCGTCACCGCGAGCGTAGCGAAGCAGGCGAAGATATCCACCTGCGGGTGAAGCCCGTGCACGTTGGCGGTCTGCGCCCAATGCGGAAAGACGATCCCGACGTCGGCGAGCATATGCTGGAAGTAATCGGAGAGCGACGACGCCGTCGGCGCGAGCGAGAGCCCGTACTCGAGGATCAGGTCCCAACCGATCACCCACGCGACTAGTTCGCCGAGCGTTGCGTAGGCGTACGTATAGGCACTCCCGGCGACCGGGACCATCGAGGCAAACTCGGCGTAGCAGAGCGCGACGCAGAGGCTGACCAACCCGGAGAGGACGTAGGCCAGGATCACGGCCGGCCCGGCCGCGTGCGCGCCGGCCCCGATCGTGGGAAAGATGCCGCCGAGCATCGTGCCCAAGCCGATTCCAGTGAGCGCGGGCCAGCCCAAGACGCGTCGCAGGGTGGGCCCCCCGGGCTCAGACGCCGTCCACCCGAGCGGCTGGCGCGAGAAGAGCTGCCGAACGATGCGGTTAAGAATGGCGGCTACGTTTCCACGCGTTTGGCGAAAATCCGCCGGTGCGCTCGTACGAGACGATGCGCGCCCAACGATCGAAGATCAGCGCGATGTACTCGCGCGTCTCGGAATATGGCGGCACGCCGCCGTAGCGGTCGACCGCGGCCGAACCCGCGTTGTACGCGGCCAGCGCGATCGTGTACGGATCGTCGTAGCGGCCGGCGTATGCGGCGACGTAGCTTCCGAGCAGCGCGGCCGCGCCGTCGATCGCTTGGAACGGATCGAGCGGGTCGATGCCCATCCCGGCCGCGGTCTCGGGCATGAACTGCGCGATGCCGACGGCGCCCGCGGTCGAGAGCGCGCCAACGTCGTAGGCCGACTCTTGCAGCAGCGTCGCGCCGAGAAACTCGGGCGGCAACGAACGCGCGCGCGCCGCATCCGTCGTCGCGGCGGCCAAGCGC
>JBARBD010000094.1:0-2540 GCA_049792675.1 Vulcanimicrobiaceae bacterium
GATCGCCTGGACGTCTTCGGTCTGGGCGTCGACTATAGCGTCTATCACAAGACGTACGACGCGGCGGCGAATCAATGGACGCCCGATTGGCAAGATCTCGGCGGCAATTTTACCTGCACGCCCGTCGCCGTTTCAACCTCACCGGAGACGATCGATCTCTTCGGCCTCGGGCCCGACCAAACGATGCTGCATCGCCGATTGGACGGCAACGTTTGGATTGCGTGGGAAGAGCTTGGAGGCGCCTTCACAACCCCTCCGGTGGTTCTAGCAAACTCCAACGGCAGTTTCGATATCTTCGCGCGCGGGCTGGACTTTCAAATCTACACCACAAGTTGGATGCCCGGCACGACTCCGAGTTGGCAGTTGCTCGGCGGCGGTTTGCTGGGGGCTCCCACCGCGGCCTCGGTTCCTGCCGTCATACGCGTGCGCGGCGCAACGCTCGTCTTCGTCACCGGAAGCGACGCCGCGGTGTGGATGACGATCTTCGACGGCATCGTGTGGAAGGCGTGGACGTCGCTTGGGCCTGCACAGACGACGCCGACAAGTCCCGGACTCGTCAATCTCAAGACGCCTCCGGTCGTCACCCCGTTCGTGAGCGAGCCGGTCGTTTGCGCCTTCGACTCGCTCGAGGATCACGCGGTCGTCGGCGAGCGCAGCGACATCTCGGTGGGTCCCCGCGGACCAGTTAACTTGTCGAGCGTTCGAATCGACGTCTTCGCCGTCGGGAAAGATCACGCGCTCTACCACAAATGGCTCGATAAAGACGGCTGGCACGGCGCCCCGCCCGCGCCCGGATCGGGCAGCACTCTTCCCAACGCGCCACTGAACTGGATGCGAGTGGAAACGCAACCGCTCGGCGCAGCCCCCGGCCAGCATCTGACCGTGACTTCCTGCGCGTGCGCGCCGGCGCTCTACCCGCTCAGCACGTCTGCGTCGCCGATCGACCTTGCGATCATCGAGCCGACGGTGGCGGGAAACGGCGCATTGATAACCTATGACGGGACCGAGTTTACAGCGACCGGGCCGACCCCGATCTTCCGCCTGCCCACGACGTTCAAGTTCACGATGGATTCGTTTTTCGTCGGGAACCCTCGATCCGCCGATACCGATACCGATTACGTTACGGTGACGCTGTCGGTCGGGAAGTGGCCGATAAGGAGTTTAAGCGACGGCCCGTACGACGGAATAGAGGGCATGAACAACCCCATCCCCTTCCCGCTTGAGACGCTCGCAACGGAGCTCTGCGAGCCGGTCTTCTTCACCTACACCATCATCAACACCGGCAATCAGAGCACCGCCAGTTCGATCCAGAGCGCGATCGTGAGCGGAGCTGAATCGCTGGTTAGCTCCGTGCTGAGCTCGCTGGCTACGCCGGGCCCCAAAAGCATCGCGTTTAACGGCGTACGACTTGCCACCTCATATGCGGGGGCGACGATTCTGGGCGTGGCACCGGGCACGATTATCGGCGTCCTCGGCGAGCTCGTGGTGGGCAGCCTGCTGGACTACCTTCTTCCATTAGTCTTTGCCGACTGCGACGGCGTTGTCGTCGTGGACCAACAGGGCTTTCAAAAGGCCCGCGACGTTCAGCAGCTCTTTGCCACGCTCCCCGCCACCGAAAACTTCAACCAGGAGACCCGCTTTCTCGGCAGCGATTCTCCGCATGGTTGCTTTGCGAACTCCGATTACACGGTGCGCTGGTCGATCGCGCGGCCGCTGCCTTAGCAGGCGTATCGGACCTGCGCATACTATCCTGTAGGCTGCTTTTTGCGCCGCTGGGTTTTGGAGGTTGGTCATGGCAGGGAACATCAAGAACGTTGTGCTCGTACACGGTGGGTTTGTAGACGGCTCGGGTTGGCAGGGCGTCTACAACTTGCTCAGGCAAAGCGGCTTCAACGTAAGCGTCGTCCAAAATCCCACGCTGTCGCTCGAGGGTGACGTGGCAGCCACCAAGATGATCCTCGATCAGCAGGCAGGAGACGTCATTTTGGTCGGCCACTCCTACGGCGGCGCGGTTATTACGGAAGCGGGAACGCATGAGAAGGTCGCGGGCCTCGTCTACATCACCGCCTTCGCGCCGGACGCCGGCGAGTCGGTAAACACGCTCATCGCGAATCCGCCGCCCGGCGCGCCGGTGCCCCCGATCCTCCCGCCCGTTGACGGCTTCCTCTTCTTGGACAGGCAGAAGTTCGCGGCGTCGTTTGCGGACGACGTGGATGCGGCGACGGCGGCGTTTATGGCGGATTCGCAGGTTCCGTGGGGCCTCGACGCGCTCGGCGGCACGATTACGACGCCGGCATGGAAGAGCAAACCGAGCTGGTATCTGCTGGTTACCGATGACAAGATGATTCCTTTACCGGCGCAGCAATTCATGTGCGGGCGCGCCGGCGCGACGAGCACCGAAGTTCCGGGCAGTCACGCGATCTACGTCTCGAACCCGCGCGCGGTAGCTAGCCTTATCGAAACGGCTGCAAGCGGCGTCTCGTAGGCGGCCGCTCTCTAGCCGCACTTCGACTCGCTGCGCTCGCTCAGTGCTAACGAGA
>JBARBD010000095.1:0-6620 GCA_049792675.1 Vulcanimicrobiaceae bacterium
CCCGTATGCGCTCCACGGCGCGGTGCTCTACGGGCATCTCAACAAGAAGTCAACCATGTTCGCGGCCGGTAACTTCTCGTTCTCTGCGGTTGACGTTTATTATTATAGCCCGCAGAACGTCACGTACTTGTACAGTTTCAGCAACGGCATCAGCGTCAGCGCCGACGTCGAAGGCGTCGCCTTCAATCCCCGCTCGGACGAATAAGGAGGTCTCGATGATGATCGGTTCACGCAGCTTCGCAGCGACGGTTGCGCTGGTCGCCGCGCTCGCACTCGGTTCTCCCCTGCCCGCGCTCGCGGCCTACTGCGGCTCGACCGCCGACACGAGCGCGATCCAAGCGCTCGTCGTCGCGCGCGGTCCGTCGGATAGCTCGCGCATCATGGATATCGTCGTCGTCCAGAACTACGCGCGCGTCGACATCCAGTCCAAGGGACGTCTGACGGAATACTACGTCAAGGACTGCGGCCAGTGGCAGTTCGTCGGAAACTCGGTGCCGGCCGAGGCTCCCAGCGCCGTGGCCTCGCAGCTGAGCGGCTTCGTGCCCAAGGACGACGGCGGAACGACCTGTCAGAATCCGCACTTCGTCAATCACCCAAGCGGTCCGTAGCAGGTCATGAGGCTCGTCGCCGGGTTCGCAGCAGCGATCGTTACAACCGCGGTGGCGCTCGGGGCCACCACGCCGCCGAGCGTCATCGTCAAGGAGACGTCGCTGCTCTGCGGGACGCTTACGTGGGACCATCCGTCGACCTCCACCGTCGACGCGTCCATGCTTCAGCTTGCGCTCGTGAATCACAACGGCGACGTCGTTGCGGTTGCGACCCCGACCTCCACGCCCTGCGCGACGAGGATGACGAGCCCGTCGTCGCCATCCCTCCCGGCTGGACTGGTGAGAACGAACCTCTACGTCGCTTTCAACGCGCAGACGATCCAGAACAGCAACGTAACCGTCAAGGCAGTGGCGTTGCCCGGTCAGGCCGCGCCATTTACCGTGCAGTGTTCGTATCAGAAGCGAGCCCTTACGTGCAGGATGACCTCGCCTGCGATCGTCGCCCTGCCGTCTCAGAGCCAAGTTGACCTCTACGTCAGCTCGACGCCCGCCGCGCTGCTCCCGCCGCCGGTTGCGCATATCTTGAGCGCCACGATACCGGAGGCGAGCGCCGCGGCGCCGACCGCGCCGCCGATCTATTACGCAACCGACCAGGTGCCGGCGCCTTCGGCATCGGCGCCGCCCTCGCCGCCGGCGTTCTTCCAGAACGACCGGCAAGCAATAACGATCGCCGGCTGCACGCCGATTTCCAATCCGCTCGCCGGCGACGGCTGCTTCATGTCGTACGGCAAGGTGGACGAGAACAACGACGCCACGTCGCTCTCGCTTCCCGCGTTGGCGAGCGATCTGCGGGCCGCCGGCGCGACGCGCGTCGTCGTGCTCCTCCATGGTTTCAACAGCGATTTTGCCGGGACGCTCGATCAAGCCCGCGCGCTGCGCGATTACATCCGGCAGCAGCCCGGCTCGGACGGATCGACCGTCGTAATGATCTACGCGTGGCCGGCCAAGGCGGCCGACTTCGTCTTTCCCAAAGACCTGTTGAAGTATACCGACGACGAGACGAACAACACCTGGGCCGCGTTGCACCTGCGCGACTTCCTCGCGGCGCTGCTCGACGCCGATCCGAGCCTCAGCGTGGATTTGGTCGCACACAGCATGGGCAATCGCTTGATGCTCGACAGCGCGCTGGCGCTGCGCGAACAATCCTACGCGAGCGCCGCCGGCCAGGCGAACTGCCCGCCGGCCGCCGTTGCCGGCAACTACTGCGGCCGCATCGGCCAGATCGTCGGCATCGAGCCCGACGTTGACATGGAGACCTTTGCCGAGGCCGCGCTGCGCCTCTCCGGTTTCGCAAACGGCGTCACGCTCTACGGCCACACCAAGGACTACGCACTGTTGGGTTCGGAGAAGCTACACGGCCACTGCCGCGCCGGCCAGCTCTACTGCGACGGCGTCTTTCCGACGCCGACCTTCAGCAACGGTGACTGGTGGCTGAACGTCGTGGACGCCACGCTCATCATGAAATGCGATCCGCTCTTCCACCACTCGTACTGGCCGCTCAGCACGACCGTTCTACGCGATCTCGCCGCGCTGATCGTCGGCGACGGCGTAATGTCCTCGAGTGCGCCGCGCAAGAACATCCAGTACGTGGCCGGCGCCGTCGACGGCGGCTCGGTGAGCTTTCCGCACTACCGCATCGCTTCGCTGGACCCCGACGACGCCAAATGCCTCCCCTAGCGGGCTGCGCTCGCACGGTCACGATGAGCGAAGGCACGAAAGCTTTTGTCATCCTGAGCCCTTCGACTCGCCTCGCTCGCTCAGGACAGGCTCCGCGCGGAGGCGCGGAGTCGAAGGACGGGCTAGTACCTCAGCCCTGAGCGAGCGAAGCGAAGTCGAAGGGCGGGAACCCGGACGAGGCGGGAGTGATGCCTTTTCTCGTCGGAGTTACCTGGATGCCCGACATGTCGACGGACGAATTCGCGGCTATCGTTCTCGGCGGTCTCGCATTCTCAGCCATTTCAATCGCTTGCATCGTGGCGTTCTTTCTCGCCTGGGGCTTGCGTTCGTGCGGCGGTCCCGGGCCGGGATGGGCGCTATTGCTTTATCCCCTCATGGGACCGATCGCGTGGGCACGGTACGTACTGCCGGTTTTCTTCGGAGCTTTTGCAATCGGCAGCCTTGTTGGCTCGCGTCTCACGCGACGCCAACGTATCATTGTGCCCGTCGTAGCGGTAGTGCTCAGCTTTTTCATCGGTATTGCTGTGCCGTCAGGCGGTTGCTCGGGAGTCATCTAACCGGGTCTAAGAATATCAGGGATGCTCCTGGCGTTCCAATGCCGGGCGAGTTCGCTAAGCGCTGGCGCTGTAAGCCTCAACGAGCATGAACTCGCTCCAAAGCTCGAGGTCGTCGGACTGCTCGCCGCGCCAGGTGAAGTGCGTCGCGGAGTGGCTTGTGTGCGTGGCGCGTGTGAACGCATGGCCGACCATCGGCTCGCGAAAGATATAGCTCACCGATCGCCCATCGACGCGGACCCCGCCGAGCTCTTTGGACGCTAGATCCAGCCAAGAGCCGTCGAGGGCGTTGAGCCAGCGGATGTTCCACCGGCCCTTTGCAGAGTCGTAGCTGCGGAGGTTTGCGCCGAGCACGATCGTCTCGCCGGACGCGTTCGTCATTCGGTACTCGTCGGCGATCGCGTAGCCGTCGAGAATGTAGCGCCCGAGCCACGTCGCCGGAAAATGCTGCGACGACCCATCGGCCGCGAGCACCCGAGCGTCGCAGCGCCAGGACCCGATGAGAAAAGCGAAAAGGGCCAGCTCCGGTGCGTTCCGGTTCATCTCTCAATCACTAAGAATACACACTCCGGGGGCGAATAGCCATCGAAAACCCCTCGCGCCGACGAAACGAATGAAAGCCAAAATTCTCCAAGGCCGCCTCTGCCGGCTCCGCCCGTACCGCTTAACGGATGCGCCCGCACTCCAAGCCCTCGCCGACGATTTTCTCGTCGCGCGCTGGATGACGAGCCGCTTTCCGCATCCGTACACGCAGCGCGACGCCGAAGAATGGGTCGCGCGCGCCGTCGGTGGCACGCGCGGGCATAACGTGGGAATCGAAGTCGACGGCCATCTCGCCGGCGGCGCCGGCATCGAGCCATGCGACGGCGAGCAGCGCGGCGTGGGCGTCTTTGGATACTGGCTTGGCCGCGCGTACTGGGGCCGCGGCATCGCTACGGACGCGGCGCGGACGCTGGCCGACTATGCGCTCGCGGCCGGCGGGCTGCACCGCCTTGAGGCGACGGTCTTCGTGCAAAACGTCGCCTCGGCGCGCGTGCTCGAAAAGGCCGGCTTCACGCGCGAAGGAACCCTGCGCGCGCGATACGTCGATCGCGACGGCGCGCTCTGTGACGCGTTGATCTACGCGCGTCTCGCCGCGTTGAATCCGCCGTAAATCAGATAACCGCCCAGCACCAGCGCGACCAAAACGTAGCCATAGAAATACTGCTCGAAATGCAGTCCTTGGTAGAATGCCATCTGTGCCGTCGGCGGCAAGCACAGGAAGAGCAAGCCTTTGATCGTCGCCGCCCACCCGTAGAACGTCACGATGGCCGCAAGAGCTCCCTCCGACCAGCGGTTGTGCGCGAGCACCAGCGCCAGGCCGAGGCCGAGCGTGAAGACGCCGGTTATCCACATCAATGCCGGATCGGCGAAGAGCGCCTCCATCGTGGCGAACGTCGCCGCCCGGTTTGCGACCATGCTCATGACCGTAACGACGACCCACAGCCCCATGAACCTCGCCAGAAATGTCGTCAGCATCGAAACACCTCCCCCAGCCTAAAGTTCGGCCCGGCGCGGTCATCATCCTGAGCGTTGGCGGCGGACTTCACGCGGCGCGTCTCGAAACACTCGGCCCGACCGGACTAAAGGAGCGCTGCAACATGTCACCTCTCGCGCGCGTACCGGCTCTCACGATTATCGCCCTAATCCTCGCGGGCTGCGCGAGCCTACCGAACGGCCCGTCCACTCCGAGTGCCGCGCCGGACGGCGTCGATAGCCGCGGCGCGGACTTGCTCTACGTCTCCGATACGGGAACCGGCGATCTCTACGTTTACACGTATCCGCAGGGGAAGCTTCAGCAGACGATCCGCGGCCTCACGCCGGAAGGGCTGTGCGTGGACGGCGCCGGCGACGTCTTCGTCGCAAACCTTCTTGGGCACGACCTTCTCGAATACGCGCACGGCGGAACCAAGCCGATCGCCACGCTGCGCGACGGCAGCAATTTTCCTAACGCGTGCGCGGTCGATGCGAAAACCGGAAACCTGGCGGCCGTCAACGTCAGCAGCCCAGAAATCTCGATCTTCGTGAGCGCGAAGGGCCAACCGGTCGTCCATAGGGATCGGAAGATGCAGTTCGCGTACTGTGGCTACGACGACAAGGGCAACCTTTATGCCGACGGCTGGGGGGCACGGGGAACGTTTGCACTCGCGGAGCTTTCCTACGGCGCGCGGCATTTCAAGAGCATCGACCTCGACCAAAAGCTGCACTGGCCGGGCGGCGTCTTCTGGGACGGCACCTCCCTCGACGTCAGCGACCAGGGCATCAACGGTCACGAAACCGTAATCTACGAGTTCTCGATTAGCGGCGATCGAGCCACGAAGGTTGGCGAGACGAAGCTCAGCACGTCGCTCGACGTCTCACAGTTCTGGATCGACGGAGGTCGAGCGGCCGGTCCCGACGGCGGCCGCGAGAGCGGAAACACCGTCAAGTTCTGGAGTTACCCCGGCGGCGGATCGCCCGAGCGAACGTTGGGATATTTTGACGAACCGGCCGGCGCCGCGATAAGCAAAAAGCCGCGCATGTAGCGTGCTCTTACCGCTCTTCTCGCTGCTGTTAGCCGTAGCCGGACCCGGCGCGCAATGTGACGCGCAGCGCACGTACGCAAGCGTTCGCGAAACTATGAGCGGCGCGCGCTGGAACGGCATCGCCGAGATCGTCGCTTCCGGCACCGTAACGACCTCGGGCCTGCAAGGGACGTTCGCGCGCGCGACGGACCTCACCAACGGTCGCTCCGCATTGCGCATGACGGTGGACGGCCAGCAGACCGCTAACGTCTACAACGGCACGACCAACTGGCAGCAGGACTATTCGCGCGGCATTCACCCGCTCGATTCGCCGAACGCACGCGCTGCGGCGGTCGCCGCTGCCTATCTCGATCGCAACGGCCCGTGGGCTTCGGCGGCCGGCGCGACGATCGAGTGCCTCGGCACGCGCACCGAAGGCGGCCGAACCTTCGCAGCTTTCAAAATCACACCACCAGGTGGAACGCCGGTCGAGCAGTGGATCGACATTACCACGCATCTCGTGGACCGAACGATTGCCGAGACGCCGACCTCGACCGAAATAACGACGTTCGCAAACTACCGCAACGTGCAGGGCGTGCTCGTGCCGTTTCGCGTGCAGACGGAGACCGTCGGCGACCCGACCAGCGTGACGGTCTTCTCGACACAGTCGGTCGAGCTGCGCCCGCAAGCCCGCGATGAAGATTTTCGCCGCCCGGCCGATCCCACCGACACGCGAATTCTAGGCACGAGCGACACCGTGACCATGCCGATTTCGATAGAAGGCGGCGACGTCATCGTCAACGCGTACGTCAACGGCAAAGGCCCGTTCCCGTTCATCCTCGATACCGGCGGCCACGCGATTCTCACGCCGGAGGCCGCCCGCGCCATCGGCCTCGAGACGGAAGGCGCCGGCTCTTCGGGCGGCGGCGGCTCCGGCCGCGTGGGCCTCGCATACACGCACGTCGACAGCCTGCGCATCGGCGACGCCGAGATTCCGAACCAACCGTTCTTGGTGATTCCGTACGACAACGACTTCTCAGACCGCGGCTCGAAGCCGCCGCTGGCCGGAATTCTCGGCCTCGAGCTCTTCGAGCGTTTCGCGATCCGCATAGACTACGCAGGCTCGAAGCTCACGCTCACACCGCTCGCAACGTTTCAATACGCCGGCAGCGGCACGCGCGCGCCGATCGTCTTCCAGGAAGACGAACCGCTGACGAACGCAGCGGCCGACGACGCGC
>JBARBD010000096.1:0-23146 GCA_049792675.1 Vulcanimicrobiaceae bacterium
GCAGGATCGATAGCCGTAAAGGTTGTTGCGGCGCCCCCTGGCTGAATGAACTGAAAGAAGAGAACGGTTGCGAGGATTGATTGAAGGATGAAACGCATGCGGCCCCTGCAGCGGTTCTTAGGTAAAATAACGATTGCTTGTTTCGCCGCTCGCTTGACATGCCCTAGCTTAGGAGATCGCCGCGCCTTATTCGCTGCTCACGCCAGTTACGGGCTGAATAGCTTGTATTTGGAGACGTTTAGGGCTGTGAAGTCGCAGCTGGACCCGGGCTAGCGCTGCCGCTCTCGGCGGCTTGCGCCTCTTCATCGGAGACGATTAGAGGCGAGGGAACCGGACCAGGTGCGGCAGTAGTAGCCTCGGCGCAGACGTTCTTCTCAGGGCGATCGGTCCGAGCTTTCAGAATCGAACCCTTAGCAAAAACGGCATCGTGCGCGTGTACGCCGAACGACATAAAGCCGCCACGCGCGCCTCCGACGAACGTGCGCTCGAACTCCAGGTGGATTGTGTCCCCGCAAAAATTCACAATGTCATCTACGTCAAGGGCGACCTCCTGCGACTCGTTGGTCGAAAAGGCGCGTTTGGTGATGTTGTTTTGGTTGGTGTATTCGCCTTCGGCAAGATCGCCAGCTTTAGCGATGATGTGTCCGTTGAGGATGATGTCCTGTGTGACCTCGAACTTGACCTTATGGGCTTCGCTATTGGTGCCGGCGCCCCCAACGCGAATTTCTTTGCTGACGGTAACGAAGATCACGGTTCCGCGCGGGATATAGACAGTCGGTGGGTTCGTGGGTGAAGGCGATGTCGGGGGCGTGGTGGCCACCGTAAGGAGGAAGACAGGAGCGATTGCGGCGAGCCCGGCCAGCGATCGCCAAGACTTAAAGTGATCCGTCATCTGTATCTACCTCTTCGTGAAACGTGTGGCCGCTGACGTGCCGGCCGGGGTAGTTAAAGGCAAAAACCGGTCGCTGGGATGGCAAAGCATTTAGACATAGCCCAAACGTTCGAGGCCCAAACTAGGGTATCGGCCGTATTTTACCTCGCCTCGGTGCCGGTCGGCAATCCGTTATCTTGTGTGTCGATCCCTCTTGGGGAACTTAGCGGGTCATGAAGCATCTCTGCGATTCGCCGGATCCGCCTGTATGCCGGCGAGACGCCGCCCATCGGTGAATGCCAGGAGGGATGTGGGGCGAGGCTGCGAGTAGCGGGCAACCTGAAGCCTCTGGTCTTATCGCTGCCGTTGCTTGCATCTCGCCCGGTGGGGACTCGGCAAATGTGTTCGTTGCGGCGAGAGAGGCTTTCTTATGTCGCCGCGGCGTCCGTGAGCTGCTGTACCCCATCCCGTACTGCAGCCGTCGAACTTTCCGTCGGCGGCCTGCGGGCGCGTATGGATACATGTGTGGGCCAATCGTCTGACTCGGCCGTTGCGCCGCGCGCGCGCCTGCCTTAAGATGATTTCCTAAGGAGTGTGAGCGTGAAGCAAATCGCGACGTTAACAATTATCGCGGCGGCGGCGACCGTTGCCGGCTGCGGCAGCGGCAGTGCCTCGCCGAGCATGCTGGTACCCAATGGAATCCGGCCGCGCGTACAAGCGCCCGCGCGCGCGACTGCCGTCCCCGACGTTGGGCGCAAAGGCCTCTACGTCAGTAACGCAAGCGAGGTTCTCGGGTTTCGCGCGATTCCACGTCGTAACCGCCCGCGGACGTGCACCGTGCAGGGTGCGCCCGGCGGCGGCATTGCCGTTGACGGCCGGGGCAACTTGATCGAGGCCGACGGCGGCAGCCGCACGATCCGAATCTTCCAAGGCCCGAAGATGTGCGGACCGGAGATAGGCTCGTTCGGGGATCGATACGGGCAGCCGTCCGACGTCGCCAGCGCAAATGCGGCAACCGGTGCGATCGTCGTGGCGAACATCTTCGACACCAGCGGCGCGGGTAGCATCTCGGTCTGCACGCTCGCCGGCGGCTGCACCAGAAACCTCACGAACCCGGCGATGTACGAAGTTGCCGGCGTTGCGCAAGCGAAGAACGGCGACTGCTGGGCGTCGGCACTCGACTCCAGCGGCTTTGCGACCCTCACCTACTTCGTTGCCTGCGCCGGATCGGGTCAAGTCGCGACCGGTTTCAAGAACGCGTCCTACGGTGGGCTCGACATCGATAAGGACGGCAATCTGGTCTCGGTCGATCTCATCGGCGCGGGCAGCGGTGCGCTCTGGGTCTATAAGGGCTGCAATCCCGGGTGCAAGCTCGTCGCCGGTCCGTTTGCGCTCGAGGGCGAAACGGTCTTCGGTCATTTAGACAACGACTCCACGAAGTTTGCCGGCGCCGATTTCGAGTTCGGCCAAGTCGATATCTACCGGTACTCGACGAAATCGCTTAGCTACGAGTACAGCTTCAATAACGGCTTTGGAGGTTCGAGCAGCGACGTCGAAGGCGTCGCATACAACCCGCGTTCCAAAGAATAGCGGCTCAAGCCGAGCCGCCTTCGATCTGCCGCTCGTATTCTTCAGCGTCGAAGTGGCCTTGCGATCCTGCGATGAGCCCGTCGTCGCCGAGCTGCCATTCTTCGTACCCGCTTATTCGAACGAGGTTTCCCGAGCCGCCCGGCCCGGTGTTCGTTCCGGTGAGCGTCCACTTGTAGATCGCCTTGCCGTCGCGCTCGACCAGATCGTCCATTGCGACCTTCAAATCGGGGAACGCGACCATGAAGCTCTGCGCGGCGTCGGCGATTGCTTGGCGCCCCCGGGCCGGGTCGCCATCGTTGATGGTGAGCGACCCGTTTTCGGCGAAGAAGGCGGCAACCGCCCTCGGGTTGCCGCTGCACCATGCAGCGGTATATCGCTCGGCGAATTCGCGCAGTCCCGTCGTTCGGTGATTGCGAATCTCGCCGTCCACAAAGCGAACGAAGTCTCTACCAAAGCGGCTTCTTCCGACCCTGGTCCACCACGCGCGAACGCCCACGCCCTCAAGCCAATATCGGATCACCGCGTAGAATTCGGCCCAGTCGTCCTCTTGCAACGTCCGCATGCGCAGTTGAAACTCAGCGGCGGAGAAGAACCAAAACGCTTTGAGACACATATTTGCGAAGCGAAGCCGATCCCGATCGGTAAGCTTGTCGTCGCCCTGCCGGCCGCGTAGCCACAGGTCCATCATCTCCGGATCCCTGATGAAATCCGTGATGAACTCGCTCAGCAACTGCGTTGAGGCGAGCTTGGCCGAAACAGTCGAGGCACGATTGTTTTGGCGCACCTGGATGGCGAGGTAGAGCAGCGAGCCGATGACGCCGAGCGATCCGAGAACCTGCCCGATCGCGGCTAGGGCTTCCCAGTTCACGACGTCAGCCGGGCGGAAATGCGCTGCGAGGTCGCTCGAAAACGGCCATTGCGGCTAGTTCAGGCCGGCGTCAGAGCAAGCCTTTTCGTGACGGGCTCTCGCTGGGGGCTCAGCGCCACATCTTCTTGAGCGGCTGCGCCTGGCATGCGTTGGCCGTGCACGCGACGCCGAAGATGTCCTCGATGGTGCGAAGGACGTTGTAGTGGCTGATGTGCTGCGAGTAGGAGCCGGGGCGAATCATGGGTCCGATCAGCAGCGTTGGGATGTGATCGGTGCCGTCGGCGTCGGGAGCGGCTTCGTCCCACGTGATCACGAGCAGTCCGTCGCTCGCCGCAACGTATTGCAGAATAGGTGGCAGGTGATTGCGCAGCCAACGGTCGCCGGCCGCGGTCGTACAGTTATGCATGTCGTGGCAGAGATTCGGAACGACGAATGCAACGGTCGGCGGCGTGGGCGGAAAGCCGTCGTACACGAGGTTCGACGCAGCCGGCACGTTGGTGAAATCGACCCAGGGATTATGCTTGCGGGCGTACAGGGGCTGATGGCATCCGGTGAAACCATCGGACGGCATCGACTCAGAATACCCGACGAAGCTCTCTCCGGCGGCGAGCAACTCGGCGCCCAGGTTCGGCTCGCTGAAGGTATGAGGGCAGGAGTCGTTCTTGATACCCTGCGTCGATCCCGAGAAGAGCGCGAGGTAGTTGGGCTGACTGGGATGGCCAACGGCATGGCTATTCGTCATGAGCGCCGCCTGCGGCACGAGCTCTGCGTTGATATAGGGCGCATCGCGATTGCCGATGACGCGGTCGTAATCGCGGTTCTCCATGACGAGCACGATGGCGCTCTTGGCGTTCGGCCCCATCGCTTGCGTTGCGCCGGTGCTCGGGGCTTCGCCCGATCCGGATGCTCCCGCGCCGAACGCGCCGATGCTGCCGCAGGCAACGACGAGCACGCCGGCGGCCGCCGCGCACGCCAGCTTCAAAATGGCAACCCACTTGGTTCTCAACGTCGGCATGAACCGGCGATTGCCCGTGCGGCACGCTCAACCTTCAGGGCTCCCAGCACGTTTGCCCCTCTTTTCGATAATCTAAAGATAAGGCGCTCTCATTTTTTGGCGCCGCCGTTTCGGCGGCGATTGCTAGTGCGAGCCGCCGCCGATCCGCGCCGTCTTGATGTAATCCAGGCGAGGGAACTCTTTCTCGAGGTAGGCGTTACCCTGCGTGCCGATGAGCTCTTGATCGGGCCGTTCCCGGTAGCCGGAATAGATGTTGGTGACATTTCCCATGCCGCTCACGACGTGGCCGATCGGCGCGAAACCCATGTCGTCGAGTTTCGCGTTGTTGGCGAGGTTGATGAAGAGGTGGGTCGAGCGGCTGTTTGGCTGCATCGTCGAAGCAAAGGTCACCGTTCCGAGCGTATTCGATCCTTTGACCGGATCGTCGGGGAAGGTGACGTCCCACTTCTTGGTTACGGCCGCGTCGGCGGCCGCGCCCCATTGCACTACAAAACCGGGCACGACGCGGTAGAAGCGAGAACCGTCAAAGTACTTCGCCTTTACGAGGTCGTAAAAGTGCTGCGCCCCGTTGGGGGCGAGACGGCGGTCGACCTCGATCACGACCGGCCCTCGACTCGTGTCGAGTAGGACGCGATAGGTGTCGGGCGTCGACTCTTGCGCGGCCGATTGCTTCGCGGCGGAAGCACAGCCGGCAACGGAAAGCGCCAGGAACGCGACGATTGGAAAGAGCTTCACGCCGTCGGCATGCGCCGGGTGAAGCGCATCGTCCTGCCGCGACGAATCATGCCCGGATGCGTAGGTTCGTCAGCCGCCCGCTGGTGCCGACAGGCGACGGGTTCGTCACGCCGGCAAGCGGAACTGAGCCCCCGGTTCCTCGCGCCTTCCTATGGGAGGGGCGGACGCTCGAGATCGCCGAGGTCGTGCGACGTTGGCGTTCTACCAAAGCAGATCGCGGCGACGTTTACCTCAAGCGTCACTGGTTCGAGCTGCGGACCGAGGCCGGAGCGAGCCTGGAAGTCTACTACGACCGCGAAGCGCGCCGCGGGGCATCGCCATGGTGGCTGTACGCTATCGACGAGTAGAGCAACCGAAGAAGAGCGGAGAGAAAAACTATGCCGGTCACAGCCCTTGACCCGAACGCGGCCCTCGTGGTCGTCGACATGCAGAAAGGCATCGTTTCGATGCCGACCGTACACCCCGCGCGCGACGTCCTTGCGAACGCCGTGCGATTGGTTGAAGCGTTCCGGCAGAAAACGCGGCTGGTCGTGCTGGTTCGCGTTGGCTGGTCGGCGGACCGCGCCGACGCCGTCAAGAGCCGCAACCAATCACCGCGCCCGCCGGCGGCGTTACCGCCCGAATTCTTCGAGTATGCGGAGGAACTGCAGGTCGACCCGTCGCGAGATATCTTGATCTATAAGCGGCAGTGGGGAGCCTTCTACGGCACCGATCTCGACCTCCAGCTGCGCCGTCGAGAGATCACGAACATCGTGCTCTGTGGCATCTCGACGAGCATCGGTGTCGAATCGACCGCGCGCGACGCGTGGGAGCGCTCGTACAATCTTACGTTTGCCTCGGACGCGATGACCGACATGGTCGAAGAAGCGCACGACCGGGCGTTACGGATCATCTTTCCACGGTTGGGTGAGATTGGTACCGTGGACGAGATCCTGGCAAAGCTCGCGGATTAAAGCGAGGGGCGCCCGCCGGAGCAGGGCCTTGGCAGCCCCGTAGCGACAATCACGACTCTACCAACACCCAGAGGTACTGAAGATGGCCGACCAACCCGCGTTGAGTTTTGCTAAAGATATCCGTCCCATGTTTACCGATATGGACGTCGAACACATGAAGCCGTTCGGGATCGATCTCTCGAGCCGCGACGACGTCGAGGCGAATGCCGACAACATCTATGCAACGGTTTCCGACGGAAGCATGCCGCCTCGCGGCTCGGGCGAAGAGCGCTGGTCGACCGAGATGTGCGAACGTTTTAAGCAGTGGCAGACGCAGGGCTTCCCGCCCTAATCGGCCGGCGCTTCAGCCTGCGCGACAGGCGATGAAGTTCGTACCGACGAGGCTCGCGACGAGTTCGTCCCGCTGATTGAAGGCTTCGACGCGGCTCCTGACCAGGCCGCGATCGGCTTTCGATTTCGAGCGGCGCGTTTCGAGCGTCGTAATGCGGACCCTCAAGACGTCGCCCGGGCGCACGGGTTTGAGCCAGCGAAGCTCGTCGATGCCCGGCGACGCTAGGCTGGCCGCGCCGGGGAGATAGTGCTCGACGAAGAGGCGCATGATCAGTGCGCTGGTTTGCCATCCGCTGGCGATCAGCCCGCCGAAGGGCCCGGCGGCGGCACCCTGCGGGTCGACGTGGAGATACTGCGGGTCGTACCGCTTTCCAAACTCGACGATCTCGTCTTCGCCGATCGCCACCGAGCCGAACTCGTAGACGGCGCCCGGGACGTAATCCTCGAAGCAGCGGCTTGCGGCCGGCGTCGTAAAGTGCGAGAGCTCTTGTGCCATGTGTGTTACTTCAACGTCACGTCGAGGGTAACTTCGACGGTGGATCCGATCGTCGGATCGAGGCGGGTGACCGCCATCCCAAACGCGTGCCGATCGATCGTTGCGGTCGCATGATAGACGGGATGCGCCGGGTCGCCGCTCGCGGCGACGTTCAAGCGCTCCGGCTGCGTCACGCCGTGGACCGTCAGGTCCCCATCCATCTCGAATGCGGCCGCGCTCTTCGGCGTGACCTTCGTGCTGACGAACGTCCACGTCGGAAACTTTGCCGTATCGAAGAAATCCGGCGATCTCAGTGCGGCGTCGCGATCCGGCTCGTCGGTCTCGATCTTCGCGGCGTCGAACTGCGCGCTCGCGGCGATCGGGATCAGCGAGTCCGGCGCGATGGTAACTGAGCCGCCCGCGATCGGAACGGTTCCGGTGACGCGCTCGACCCAGATGTGGCTCACGCTGAACCGGGCCTTCGAGCGCTGCGTGTCGATCGAACGCTGCGCCGGCGGCGCGGCAGCGATCGCCAGGAGCGCGTACGCGAGCGAGAGCGCGGCGGCGCGCATCAGTATGCCACCGTGAACTGGGCGTTGAACGTGTTGCTCGTCTGCGGGGTGTGGGAGAGGACGTTTTCGACCGTGATGCGCGTGTTTTCGGTCGGTCCGTAGCCCAACAAGAAGACCGCGTCGCGCGTAAAACCGCCGGTCGGGTCGTTCGTGCCTTCATATCGCGCTTCGGCGAAGAGCCGGCGGTTGAAAGCGTAGCGAAGTTGCTCGAATCCGCCGCTCGAGCGGCAGCCGACCAGACCCGCCGTCGCACAATTGGAATCCCATCCATTGATGAGGACCAGCTCGCTGGAGAAGCGCGTCCACTGGCCGTAGGTGAAACCGATGCCGGACCGGTCGAAGCGGTCGAACGGTTCGCCGGCGACCGGCCGTAGCCCGTCGTAGTGGAAGAGACTGAGCGTAAATAGTCCCATCGCGTCCTGCGCGTAGAGCTCCGTGTCAACGCCGGCGGGCGCGAGGCCGCTTTGGCGATCGTAGCCGGGCCCCGCAAAAAGCTGAGCGCTCACGCCGCGCAGCTGGTTGCCGACGCCGAGCCGCAGGCCGAGCTTCGGATCGAAGAAGTTGAACGGGTTCGCCCCGACCGTTTGTGCATACGGCGTGTACTCCTGATACGTGTCCCGGAACGTCTCGGGATCGACCGGCAGCGGCAAGGTGAACTGCCCGGCTTGCAACTGCACCGGAATGCGCGCCTCCCACGGATTAATGCGCTGCGCAATCCACGCGTCGCGCAGCAAGCCGGGCTCGCCGCCGTCGACGATATACTGCTCGACGAAATAGTTTGCGCGAGATCCGATCGTCGCCGACGAGAAGGCCTCAATCTCATCGACGATCGCCTTCGGCAAGCCTTGGCCGTCTGGCCCGCTGCCTTGGTACTCGCTGGAATCGACCGCATTGACTTTGACCGAGAACGGCAACGCGGTCCCCGACGAGATGCCGGGGAATCGCTCGCCGTTGGCCATGAAAGCCGCCCCGAACTCGTTGAGATGCGGGATCACCGAGTGGCACTTCGCGCACGTCACCCCGTACTGGTGGGCGAAGAGGGGAATCGCCGGGGCGACGGCCGGACGCTGGGTGGCCAAGAACAGGCCAAAGAAAAAGAGGAGCCACTTAAGCATCCCTAAGAACGTACTTAGGAATGCCTAAATAACCCTGCTAGGCGCGCCTTAGGTTTTTGGCTTGGGGGCTTTCTTGGGTGAGTAGGCGCAGATGCTCGAGCAGATCGAGTCTGCCGGGGAGGCAAAATAAAGGATGCCGTTGGCCACGATCGGCGGCGGGCTCAACGCCCCGTGGTTCGAGGGGCTGCTCCACAGCACGTGGCCGTTCGTGGCGCTGTGCGCGGTCGTGTTGGCTTGGCTGCCGTCTTTGCCGTCGCCGTTGACGTAGACGATGCTGTTGGCGACCGAGGGCGCCGAAGCGGCGGGGTAGCCCCCGTTACCCGGACCTGCCGACCAGATCTTCTTTCCGCTGACCCGGTAGAGCGCGTAGAGCACGCCGTTGGTGCCGGTCACGTAGAGGACCCCTCCAGAGATCGCAGCGGGCTGACTCGGAGTCGGCGGGCTCGCCTTCGGCAGATAGGTGTACGTCCAAACCTTCTTGGCGGTGATTGCGTTGATGCCGACGACGGTAGAATCCGTGCCGTTGAATGCGGTTGAGGCGAACACGAGGCCTTGGAACGTCGTGAGCGCGGGGTTTGGCTCGGTGCCGACGTCGACCGACCAGAGCGGCGTTCCGTCCGTCTGGTTGAACGCGCAGACGTTCGTTCCGCAGCCGGCGTAGATTTCTCCGCCGCCGACGATCGGCGGTGCCGTACCGAGGCTCTGCGATGCCGAGAAACTAGCCGACCAGAGCTGCGTACCCGTCGCGGCGTTGACCGCGCGGAGCGAGTTTGGAGTGGACACGCCGCCGTCCGCGTAACCGAAGTAGAGCACGCCGTTGGAGTAGACCGGAGGCGCCGTAACGCTCGCCGGCGGCTGGCAGCCGCAGTTGTTGAAGAAGCTCCAAACCGGTGCGCCGCTCGACTCGTTAAACGCGCAAATGCCCTGCTCGTCGTTCATGAGGTTCGCGGAGCAGCCGACGTAGACGAGGCCGCCTCCGGTCGTCACGGTTCCGTTGAGGACGTAACCATCGCTTCCGGTCGTCGCGCTCCATAGCTGCGTGCCGGCGAGCGCGTCGAGGGCAACCAGAATCGGTTCGTTGCTCGCGCCTTGACCCTGCGCGAAGATCGTGCCGTTATCGAGTGCGAACCCGGTTACGCCGCCCCCGACGCTCGCTGCCCACAGGAGTTGCAGGTTCGCGACGTTGCGGGATCTCAGTTGCTTTTCGCTGCCGTTGTAACCGGTGTGTCCCTCGTCGTGGTAGCTCTGCCCCCAGCCGACCGTTTCGCTCGCCGGCGTCCTGAAGCCGAGGCGCGTAGCGCTTGGTTGGGTCGCTCCCGGCGCAAGCTGCTGCTGCGCCGCGCCGCAGCCCGCCACCACGGCGGCAGCGACGAAAGCGCAGAGAAGCGAGCGGCACGAACCTGCAATGGTCGACATAGGGAATGCTCCTTGGCCAAAAGCCGAGATGGCGCAAGGTTCGACGGCGACGGGCGCATCCACCTCGGCCGTTACCGTTGTGCTCCGACGATGGCGTCGCACTTCGCGGCGAAGACGAAATCGCTCTCGGTCAATCCGCCGATTTTGTGGGTCCACACGTCGACGACGAGCCGCCCCCACGAGACGTGCAGGTCGGGATGATGCTGCTGCTCCTCGGCCATCTCGCCGATGCGTGCGGCGGCGCGCAGCGCTTCGGCAAAATTCGAGACCGCATAGCCGCAGGTGAGGAGCTTGACGCTTCCGCGCTTTGGATCGTCGCGCTCGACGACGCGCCAGCCGGGTCCCAGCTGCGCGAGGAAGGGTGCGATCTCATCGTCGTTCATTGGCGGCACACCGCCGCGACACGGGACGCAAGCCCGGGCTGCTAGTTCGGTCATGTCCACTCCTTCGCGCCCCTTATCAGGGCGGCGATCGCTTCGGGTTGCTCGACGATCGCGTAATGCGCCGCATCGGGGAGAACGACGCAGCGCGCGTTCGGGATGAGCGCGGCGACGTTGCGCTCCGCGGCCTCCGGATCCTCGCCGGATGGCGCGACGATCAACGCCGGAGCTTCGATATTTCTCGTCTCCTCCGCGAAATCGGCGTGGACCCAGGAGCCGAAGCTCTCGAGCGCGGCTTCGCGAGGCGTCGCCGCCGCGGCGTCGCACAAACACTGCAGGAGCACCGGATCGGGTTGTCCGTGCAACGTGCGTGCCAACCATTTCTTCGCGGCCGCCGCGTCTCCCACGGTCGCGCGCAAGTAGGCTTCACCTTTCGCCGAGAAACCGGCGCCGCCGGCCGGCACCGGCGCGATCAAGACGAGGCCGCGGACCCTTTGAGGCGCGTCGACCGCCAAGCGCAGCGCTACGGTTGCGCCCATCGAGTGGCCGACCGCGACGACCGGCGCGGCGCCAAGCGCGTCGATCAGCTCGCGCAGATCCGCGGCGTATCGCTCGAGGTCGTATGGGCCGCCGGCGTCACGCGACGCGCCGCACCCGCGCAGATCGACGGCGATCGTGCGAACGCTCGGCCCGATGGCCGCGATCAGGGGGGGCCAAACCGAGTGGTCGGCTTGCCAGCCGTGGATGAAGAGCAGCGCCGGATCGCCCGAACCTGCGAGCTCGTACGCGATATCGTTGCCGTCGCTCGCGCGAAAGATCTCCATCGCGCGCGGAGTACGGCGCGCTCGTGCGCAAAACCTCGGGTGGCCTAGCCTGCTAGAGCCGAAGGCGGAGGCGCAGCTGCACCGTCCGCGCCATCGGATAGGATTGCGGCACGTAGCCGGCAGTTCCGTACTCCCACGGTACGATCTGCTGCTGTCCGTTGTTGGTCGGAACGCCGTTGCCGAGGGTGTAGAGGCAGCCTTTGCAGTACTGCGCGCCGTAAGCACGTTCGTAGTACGGATTCCCGCCGGCGTAGCCCGGCGGCCCGATGAGATAGGGGTTGCCCTGAAGCTGCGTTGGGCTCGCGACCGCCAGGAGGTTGGTGACGTCCACGATTGCGGTCACGCGCGGCGTGAGGTCGCCCTCGAAATGAACCGACAGGAGAGTCTGCGGCGGCGTCCGCAGCGTATTCGGATCGGAGCCCTCGCCCGTTCCGAGCGTACCGACGTACGGATTGCTGGTCGCATCGTACGGCAGTACCGGGTTTTTGAGAAAGTAGTAGTTATATCCGGGGTTCACGTAGTTGTCGTTGCGCACGAGCTCGGGGTTCCCGGTTCTCGGATTGAGAATCCAGAGCATCGTACCGTTACCGTACGGATAACCGCTCTCGTACGAAACGACCGGCGTAATCCGCACCCGCCGATGCTCGAGCGAGAGCTCGTATGCGAGCGTCGCCGTGAAATCGGGGACGTATCCTGCCGGGTAGAGATGTCCGGCCTCGATCGCCGCCGGATTGAGATCGTTATAGGCGAACTGATCGACGCTCGAGGTGAACGTCCGGTTATACGTCGCACTGAACTCCAGGCCGCCGCGTTTGGCAAAGAGCTCCAAGCCGCGCGACCGCAGCAGGCCGGCGTTGGTGGGCACGCCGACCGCGTTGGGATTCTGCGGGTTGGCGCGAAAGTTCGACGGCAAGACGTCGATCCGGTTTTTCTCGAACTCCGCATAATAGGTCACACGGATTTGGGTGGGGCCGCCGCGCTCGTAGCTCAGGGTGTACTCGTTCGCGTTCTCGGGTGCCAGCACGACGGGCGTCGCCGGAGCCGACGAGTCGTTGCGCTCGACCTCGAGCGGGAGCGGCGCTACCGACGTGTGGTCGAAGGTCGCCCGCAACGCTCCGGCGCCTTCCAACGAGTAGCTCGCGGCAAGATGCGGATCGAGCGCGCCTACCCCGTAGGTTAATCCGTCGCCCGTCGAGATGTGCTCGCCGACGTAACGCAGGGTCCCGCTCGCGGTAAGCCGGTCGTCGAACGACCACGTGTCGCCGGCATAGATCAGGTACTGATTGAGCCGCGGATTCGACGTGACGGTCTCGCTCGCGGTCGGCACGATCTGCTGGAGCGTGCTGACGTTGACCGCATACTGCGCACCGGCGCGAATGTCGTGTTTCGGACCGGCTTGGTCGTCGAAGTCGTAGCCGATCCCGTCTTGCCTCTGACTTTGCTGCGACCACAGCGAGACCACGCCGTCGGGGAAGGAGAGGTCGTCCCAGAATGGCCCATTGGCGCTCGCGCCGATCTGCGAACGGTAGACGTAGAGGCGCCCGAGCGAGTGCTTCCAATCGTGCAGCCACTGAAGCTTTCCGACGAAATACGTGCCGCGCGTTCTCGACGGCGTATCTACCTGCGCGTTGGGGTTGGGCGGCTCGCCCGGAAACGACGTCGATTGGGAGTTGAAGGTCGCCCAGCGCAGGCCGGCATACGGCGTGTTGTATTGATCGTAGGTCGCGACGCCGGTCAGAAGCGTTGCCGAGAAGTCGTTGCGGGAGTCCGGCTGAAAGTGAACGTTGCCCGACCACGACGATTGCGCGCGCGTCTGCAAGGCCAAGCCGTACGTACCCATCTCCGACGGATAGAACGTGCTCCCGTCCCCGTAAGGGAAGTATGCGTTAGCGGCGCTTCCGGCGACTGCATATCGCCAGCGGAGATCCGGCGTCGCCCACTGCTCGCTCGCCTGCGCGGCGTTTAGCGCAGTGCCGACTCCTAAAGCCATGTCGAAGCTCCCTTTTGCCGGGTAGCTTCCGATCGCAGGGACTTGATTGACGACGCCGCCCAGAGCGTTTTGACTAACGTCTCCCAGACCGCTGAGCGTGAGCGTCGTCGCGGCGACGCCCGTCGTGCCGAGCTGGGCGCCGACGATGTTACCGCCCGGCTCGGCGATCAATCCTTGCGGAATGGGCACGGAATCGAAGTCGAAAACGGTGTCTTGAACTTTCCCGCCCCGAACGATCGCATTGGCGAACGAGTCGAACTGGACACCCGGCACGCTCGCGATCGACCCCTGAACCGAGCCCTGGCTGAAGTTCGCCAGGCCCGCGGACGACGCGGTGGGAAACGTCGCTCGCGCTTGATCTCCCGTAACGGTGAACGTATCGGTCGTACTTCCGGCCGCGAAAGCCTCGCCTTTGACCTCGACGCGAGCGATCTCTTTGAGCCGCGGCCGCAACGTAAACGAGACTTGTTCGCGTTCGTCGGGCAAGACGATAACGACCAGGCTGCTCGGTTGCATTCCCTTTGCTGCGACCGTCACGGTGTAGGTGTCGGGAACGACGCCGAGGATTACGAACCGCCCCTGGTCGTCGGTCGTCACGGCGTACCGGCCCGACGGCGCGAGTGCGCTCACGCGCGCACCGGCCTGCGGTGCCCCTCGGGCGTCGAGCACGATGCCGAGAATCGATCCCGTCGTCAGCTCGGCGGCACGGCCGATCGCGGACGCGACCAGCAGCAGGGAGGCGAAGGCGAGCAAGGCGCGTGCGAAGCATCGCAGTCCCATCCGGCAGGATACGCCCGTCGAGCGAGCAGACCTGTCGCGGATGGAAGCGGGAAGGCTTCGAATCGATCGGCTCGCATGCGAGCTCGAGTTTGCCCGAGCCGACGCGGCGCGCCCGGGGCACCCGACGTTGATCTTCCTGCATGAAGGCCTCGGCTCGTTGGCACTTTGGCGGAACTTCCCGGAAGCGCTCGCCGCGCGAACCGGTTGCGGCGCGCTCGTTTACTCGCGTTACGGCAACGGTTTTTCGACGCCGCTCTCCCGCCCGCGCTCGCCGCAATACATGCACGACGAAGCCCTCGTCACGCTGCCGCTCGTGCTTGCCGAACTTGCCGTCGAGGAACCCGTGCTCGTCGGGCAGAGCGACGGCGGGTCGATCGCCGCAATCTTTGCCGGCGAGCATCCACACGCGGTACGCGGCCTCGTCCTCGAGGCACCGCACCTCTTCGTCGAGGAGCTGTCGCTCCACAGCATCGCAGCGATTCGTGGCGAGTACGAGCGAACCGATCTGCGCGACCGGATGACGCGCTACCACGCCGATGTCGATCGCACGTTCTACGGATGGAACGACGTCTGGCTCGCCGCAGAGTTTCGCGATTGGAACATCGAAGAGTATGCGTCGCGGATACGCGCGCCCGTTCTCGCGATTCAAGGACTCGACGACGAATACGGGACCCCGGCGCAGCTCGACGCCCTCGCGCGGCGGGCACCCGCGCCGGTCGACCGTCTTTTGCTGGCACGCTGCGGACACGCACCGCACGTCGACCGTCGCCGCTACGTCGAGGCCGCTATCGCAGAGTGGCTCGACGAGCGTGTATAATGAGACCTCTTGTAGAGGAGGAGAGCATGCCATCTACCATTAGCCTCGGTTCGACCGGCCCGGACGTCAAGCGTCTGCAGCGCGTCTTCGCTCGGCACCTGATGTGGAATCCGTTCGGTCCGATCACCGGCGCGTTCGACGCCGAACTCGAGATCTCGGTAAAGGACTTTCAGCAGAGCAAGGGCCTCACCGTCGACGGCATCGTCGGCCCCGCAACGTGGGCCGCGCTGCCGAGCTATCGTGAAGCTTCTCCCAAGCTGCAGGAGGGGTCGACGGGTCCCGGTGTCGCTTGGTTGCAAAAAGCGCTCTCGGGCGCGGACGTCGTCATCGCGTTCACGCCGTACGGCGGCGCGATCGACGGCGTCTTCGGCCCGATGACGGCAACCGCGGTCCGCGCGCTCCAGACGTGGGCCGGCATCGCCGCCGATGGGGTCGTCGGCGACGACACGTGGTTCGTTTGGATGACGCCCGGCAGCGCGCAGCAGCTCACTCTGGAAGGCGCGTGCGGACTCACCGAGGGCTTGCTGTAGCGCCCGGCCTCCCTTAGCGCTTGCTCGCGCGGACGGTGACGTTGACGGGTTTCGACGCGATTCCGTTCGCCACGACCGCAAGGCTGCTCGCACCCGCGCCGATTTCGCTAGGCACGTCGAAGTACGTCCATACGAGCTTCGAACCGGTTGCGACCGCCATCGTGCTGTGGTCGTGCGTGCGGGCGTAATAGACCTTGCCGCTCGCGCCGTTGGTGATTCGCACCAAAGGATATGCCGTCGCGTTCTGCTCTTCGTCGCCGAACGACATCGCTTGGGAGAGCCCGTTGAACTGCGTTCCCGTGATCTTGTAGGTCTTGCCCGCCGTAACGCTCTTCGGGTACTTCTTGATGGTGGGGGCCCAGCTCGGCTTGGGCGATCCGGTTGGCGTGTAGAGCACGGCGCCGGAGTTTGCGAACATCATGACCTGGCCCGTCGGCAACAGGATCGGCGGACCCGAATACGACGCGCCCGAGACTTGCGTAAGCGTGCTGCCGTTCCATTCGTAAATCGCGCCGGTCACGCCGAAGACCAAAACGTTTCCGCTGGGCTCGAGAACGGCGTAGGAATCGCCGGCATTATCGCGGTTCGGAAAATCGGGTCCGACGCTCCACGTGCCCGCGGCACTGCCGGTCGTGTAGTAGATGGCCGTATGTCCGGCACTATAACCGCTGGGGCCGGACCCCGAACCGGTGTAGAAGACGGTGCCGTCGGGGCGCAGGATCGCCGGACCGATCTCACCGGGCGGATAGTAGCAGTCGTGCTTGCCCGGTCCGTACTTGACGCATCCGCCTCCGTCGGAAGAGTGGAGGTCGACGATCGTCGAACCGGCGCTCTTCCAACGCCACGTCGTCGGATCGTAGACCTCTGAGTTCGGCGCATTCTTGACGTCGGCCGTCAGGACCGTACCGTCGGGAAGGAGCGTCCATCCTTCCTCGGCATTGAAGTCGGCTTTGCCCGCGTCGCTCGCCGACGTCCAATGAAGCGTTACCGGATCGAGAGAGGCATCCCATTTGTGAAGCTTGTCGCCGAGCAAGACGCGACCGTCCGGCAAAATGGTAGAGGGCGAATCGCCGATCCATTTCCAGCGGTGCGGATGTCCCAGCGGCGTCCACGTGTTCTTGACGGGATCGTAGACCGAACCGAGATTGGTGAGTTGTAGGAAGTAGCCGTTACCGGGCGAGTTGTACTCTCCGCCGGTGATCAGAAGGCGCCCGTCCGCCAACACCTCAGAGGAGAAGGCCGAAGGCGCGTACCCCGACTGAAGCGTGGCGATTTGCGTCCAGGTTCCGTCCGAGTAATCGCCGCTTGCGTCGGGGGCATAGCGATACCAGTTGTTTCCTTGATTGCCCTGCGTAACCACGGATCCGTCGGTCATGAGGAACGCCATCCACATCGGTACCGGCGGCTGACGTTTGATCGCGGAAAAGCGTAACGCCGTCGTGCGGAGGTATCCGGGCGCGGCGAACCCGGTCTGCGGCAACGTCCCGCGCTCTCCCGAACACGCAGCCAGCGCGGCCGCTGCGAAGGCGGCCGCGAGAAGACGTCCGCACGCGGTGCGATTCAAAAACATTCAAACCCCGATAAAGCGAGCAAAAAGCAGCACGTTGCGATTCGCGGGCCGTTGCCAGCGACCTTTGAACCCGAGGATTAGAGCGGACTCGACGGCATGCGCGGTGGACGGCGCACGAGCTCGCCGCCGCAGTTCGGGCAGACACAATTGCGATCGTTGCCGCACGCGGGACAGAACGTGCACTCGTACGAGCAGATGAAGGCCACGCTTGCCGGGGGCAAGGCCACGCCGCAGGCCTCGCATGACCCTTTCATCGTCAGCCCAGGGTTCCTTTCAACCGGTGTTGGCTCGCTCACGTGCCCTCGTCCGCGCCCGCGTGGAAGACGTACTTCACGATGAGCCGGTTGAGCGTCGCGCCGGAAGCCGGGCTCCCGTAATCGACGTAGAGCTCGTTGCCGTGCGCAAAGCGTTCGTGGAATCCCACCGCAAGGTTGTTCCCGATCTGGGTTGCGAAGCCGCCGTAGCCGTTGATGTCGCGCAGTCCGACCGTAAACGTGCTCTCGTCGCTCAGCGCGTACCCGACCGAGACGCGCCGAAGCCACTGCGAGTCGAGGATGCCGTTAGAGAACGCCCGTTCGTAGGTTCCATCGTATTCGAGACCGAGGCTCAAGCGGTGGCCGATCGGCCGGCTCGTGACGAGCGTGAAGAGATGGACGTAGTCGTCGCCAAACGGCCCCCACGAGTAGCTCGCGTCGAACGGGGTGGGCGTGCCGTCACGATAGCCGACCGGAATCTGGTAGAGATTGAACGGTTGCGTGACGCCGTCGAGGTAGCACGGATAGCCCGTGAAGCTCGAAGTATAGAGAATTTGCCCCGTGCACCCAGGACCTGCGGGGATTCCGTACGAGCGCAGTTGGCCGACTGCTTCGCCGAGGCCGTTGAGCGAGATCAGGTCCTTGAAGGTCGCGGTGATGAAAAACTGGGTGTCGGCTTGATGCACGGCGCCCGATTCGTCGAGGAGGCGATCGGCTTCGAAGAAGAGCGAATAGTTCTTGATCGCCGGCGTCGCGCCGTTGAGGTCGGTGTAGAACTGCGGCCCGCGGATATCCGAGTTGGCCGTGTATCCGTCAATTGGGTCGTAGTTGGGCGCGACGTCGAGATAGCCGCCGTTGATCTCGAAGTTGTTCTTGTGCCGGTCGATGAAGGCTTGGAAAAAGTCGGCATGGCCCTGCGGTACCCAGGTTCCGTTCTCGGCTGCGTAGTCGAGAAAGTAGATCATCCCGTTGCTGAGATCGCGGGCTTCGGCGCCGCCTTCGATCGTGTCGTCCGATCCGGCGATGCTGTGGTCGGCAAAGACGCCGTCGCTCCAATAGATGAACGATCCGCCCTGCACCGCATGCTCGTAGCCGTAGGCCTGATCGCTAAACGTGTTGTTCGTCGTTTGATCGTAGCCGTGGAACGTAAGCGCGCCGAAGCTCTGGTCGCCGAACGTTCCCTCGACCTTCGCACCGCTGTCGAACGGGCCGACCGATGGCGAGTAGAAGACCAGATTCGGCGCCGTGATGTACGAGCCGGTCGGCGTGCGCGGTCCCGACGCGGCGTTGATGAAGGCGGCGCCTTGCGCAAAGAACGGGCGGTACTCGATCAGCTGGCGTTCGAACTCTTGCGGGGCGATCGTCTGCTGGTCGATCTCGACGTTGGAGAAATCCGGATTGAGCGTGCCGACGAAGCGGATCGTCGGCGTAAGCGGGTAGCTCACGTCGCCCCCGATCTGGCGGACGCTCATCGGCAAAAACGTCCCGTTGGCTTGCTGGAAGTAGTTGCGCTGGTTGCCGGCGCTGCCCAGGAGATAGACGTCTGCGCGCGGTTTTGGCCGCGCGGCCGCCGAGGCGGCCAGATCGATCGCGGTACCGGCCGCCCAGAAGCGCGTGTCTGCGAAGGTCGGCCACGTGCCGGAAGCCGCGTCTTGCATGATCGGGTCCCAGACCCACGAGAGGTGCTCGCCGCGAGCGGCGACGCCGCGGACGAACTGGAGCCGCCAGCTCTGCTTTCCGGCGTGCGGGACGCGCAGCACGTTGAGCGGGACGATCATGACGGCGCTCCACGAACCGTTGCCCGCGACGCCGGCAGCGCTCCAGCGTGGCCGAAAGCGCACGTTCTCGTTCGCCTGTTCGTACCGCACGCCGCGCGGCGTCGTCTCGAAGTAGTACGCTTGACTTCCCGCGCCGCTGGTGTCCAAGCCGATGCCGACGAAATCGTCTAGACCGAAGCCGACGTCGTTGGTGCTCTGCTGGGCGACGATCGGTACGCCCGGTTGATCGGCTTTAAAGCCGACGTAGAGGTTCGTGTCGTCGTAGAGCACGTACGCGGTGGTGGCCAGCAGCGACGGCGACCGCGTCGTGACGTTCTGCCACGGTCCGCTCCCGTTCGGCACCCTCCCGGCTGTCCAGGCCGGATCTGACAACGAGGGATCGAGCGGGAGGGGATGAGGCGCGCGCGCGACCGGAAACGAGAAACGCCCGTTTACCGCGGCTCGAGCCGGGACGGCCCAGAGCGCGGACGCTAGCACTAATAAGAGAGCTATGCGGAACGTCGTCAATGCTTGCAAAATCCGCGAGGTGGGGCTCGCTCCCCGAATCTATCATCGCTTTGCGCGCGCCGTCCTCAATTCGCATCAAAATTGATTGAATATTGAGAGCTACGACCGCCGCGGGGTGAGGCGCAGCTGGGCTCCCGCATAATCGAACTGCACGACGAACTGCTGCAAGAACGCCGCCCCGAGATGGCCGAAGGCGGTACCGCCGAGCATCTGCGTCGCTCCGATCCGCTGCGGACCGGTGCGGTACCCTCCGATCGTCACCTGCCCTATCTCGCCGATCATCTCGACGCTGTTGCCTCCGATTCCGCTTACGAACCGGCGCTGGGTGGCGCTGAATAATCCCGGATGCTTGGTATAGAAATCGTAGGCAAGGTTGATGTTTGACTCGTCTCCTGTATCAACCGCCAACCGGGCATCGAGCGTCCCCAGCCGAAGGTTGACGATCGGAACGAAGTATTGGAAAGAGAGGGGGAGCGAAATCGCGCTCCGCTCCAAAGGGGCGCCGAACCGTATTTGGTGCGCGGCACCATCGATCGAAACGGTCGTGGTGCCGAGCACGTCGGCACCGAGCACGACGTCGTATCCGTATTGCCGCAGATCGTTGAGTACCACGTAATACGCCGCCGGGTAGGTGGCGTTTCCAATGCGTAAGGGTCCGGCGCGCACGACCTGCGTCGAATATCCTCCCAACCCGCGAACCTGGTAGGCTCCGACGACCGGAGCGCCGAGTCGGCTCGCCAACTCGGAGCTCATCGAGAGGCCGGAGTTTCCCGTATCGAGCAGGCATCGCGACGCGATGCCGCCGACGCTGCAATCGACGATCGGCGTGATCGACTTCGGATCGGTTGGAACCGGCGCGGGCGGCCCCGCGAAAGCCGGGAGCGGCCCGTGTGGGGGAACGAACGCGATCGATACCGGTGCGCGTTCGTCGTAGCGTTCGAAGGGCTGTCCGTCGTGCACCACCGTAAAAGGCAGCGTAAAGGCGCCGACGCGACGGTAGTCGCGATACTCGAAGCTCTCTCGGCCGTCGAGATCTCGGGCAAAGCCGACCAGGCCGGTCGACTCGTCGACGTAAATTCGCATGGGAACCGAGCCCGCATCGGCCACGACGAACGTGCGATACGGTTTGCCGCCGATCGTAGCGCTGCCGGCGCCGCCGACGCGGCCGCCCCGCGCGATGAACGACGGGTCGAGGAATCCGAGCGAGGAGACGAGCCGGACCGCACGGAGATAGGGTTCCGGCAGCGACGACTGCGGGAGCGCCGTCCCGTTGAGGTTGATCGAGAAAAGACGCGAGCCGTCGAAGTAGGTACCGTCGCAAAGCTCGCCGTTGCAGCGACGAACTGCAATGCGCAGACCCTGGCTATCGGTCGACGCGACGGTCGGCGCGCCGTTAAACTCCAGGCGCGAAACCGAGATGAGATGCGCCTGCCAGACGGGGCCGGCGGCGCCGCGCATGCGTTCGAGCGTGCGAACGACGTCGCTTTCGTTCCGGTTTGCCCCGAGCGTCGCGGCCGCTATCGCGCAGAGCAAGAGCCCCCGTACGGCGAATCCCATCAGCAATGAGGTTCGAGTCGCTCGACGGCTACCTTCTCGACGGCGCCCCTTCTAAAGCCGAGGTCGTACGGCATTTGCTTGGCGAGCGCCCCATTGCCGAGGGGGCATCGCCGTTTTACGAGGGGATGGAGCGGCTCGGCGCGCGCACGCCCGAGCTTACCCTGATCGCATTACGCCTCGTGCTTGCCGGGCGGAAGGCCGACGACGCGTCCGTCGTGCGCTTACGCGAAATCGTCGGGCGGGCGCGCGCGGGCGATTCCGCCGCCCGACAAGAGTACCGTGCGATCGCCCGGATCGACGAGTAGATGACGCTAGCGACGGAATCGCTCGTCGTTTCATATCCAAGCCGATCGAGCCGCGCGCTCGACTCCGTCTCGCTCGACGTCGGAGACGGCACGACGCTCGCAGTCGTCGGCCCCTCCGGCGCGGGGAAGACGACGTTGCTTCGGGCAATCGCGGGCCTGATCGATGCGGCAAGCGGCGACATCCGTCTCGACGGAACCTCGATACGCGCGTTGCCGGCGCGCCACCGGCGCGTCGCAATGGTCTTTCAAGACGACGCGCTTTTTGCGAACATGAGCGTGCGCGAGAACCTTCGATTCGCCTTGCGCGGCGGTGCGAGCGCCACGGGCGACGTCGCAATGGCGGCCGCGGCGGTTGCCCTTCACGTCGTCGAGCACCTCGACCGCCCTCCACGCCGGCTCTCCGGGGGCGAGCGACAGCGCGTCTCGATCGCGCGCGCGTTGCTCTCGGATCCGCGCGCGTTGCTCCTCGACGAGCCGCTCGCGCACCTCGATCCATCGCTGCGGCGCAGCGTCCGAGACGAGGTGATCGGCGTCCGTCAGCATTTTGCAGGTCCGATCCTCTACGTTACGCACGATCACGTCGAAGCGATGAGCGTCGGCGATGCGCTGGCCGTCCTGATCGACGGCAAGGTCGTAGATGCCGGTCCCCCGCAGCGCGTCTACGATGCGCCGCGCACGATCGCCGTGGCGCGATTCCTCGGCGAGCGCCCAATGAACTTATTCGAAGACGGGAATCTGATCTTGGGAATACGCCCCGAGCGCATAAGGCTATCGGCCGAAGCCGCGCTGCGTGGACGCGTCGTCGGCCGCGAGCCGACCGGCGCCGACGCCTATCTCGACGTCCAGACGCCGCGCGGCAGCTTTGCGGTCCGCGTACCAGCAACGGAGTCAACGGTCGTCGGCGATCTCGTCGGACTCGACTTGCCGCCCGAGGGCGTGCGGCGCTTCGATCCGCAAGGCGGAGCGGCGGTCGCGTGAGCGGCGTTGGCGAGCTCGCGCGCGGCGTGATCGTGACCGGCTTTGCCGGTACGAGCGATGCCGAGGAGCTGCGGGGGTTCGCCGGCTACGTACTCTTCGATCGCAACGGCTCGTCGGTCGCCGCCGTGCGCCCGTTGACCGATGCGCTGCGACGGCTGAGCGATCAGCCGCCGTTGATCGGGATCGACCAGGAGGGCGGGCGCGTCGCGCGCTTGCGCGAGGGAGTCGAACCGATGCCGTCGATGATGGCGCTCGGAGCGATCGGTGACCCCGGCCTGGCCGAGCGCGCAGGCGAACAAGTCGCATTCGACCTGCGGCGTGCCGGCTGCACACTTGATTTCGCGCCGGTACTCGACCTGGCGATCGATCCGCGCAACGTCGTGATCGGAACGCGTTCGCTCGGTGCCGACCCCAAGCAGGTCGCCGCGCTCGGCGCCGCTTTTGGTCGCGGCCTGAAGACCGGCGGCGTGCTGAGCTGCTACAAGCACTTTCCGGGCCATGGAGCGACCGCGGTCGACTCGCACGCCGAGACGGCGGTCGTCGTAGCCGACGAAGCTATGCTGCGCGATCGCGACCTGGTTCCGTTTGCGGCGATCGCGCGCGGCGCGCCGGCGATGATGACCGGACACGTGCTCGCCGGCGCTTTCGACGCGGCGAAACCGGCGACGCTCTCCACGCGCATCGCGACGACGCTGCTTCGAGCCGATCTCGGCTTCGCCGGCGTCTTGGTCAGCGATTGCCTGGAGATGAAAGGCGTGGGCGGCGACGGCTCACCAGAGCTCGCCGTGGAAGCGCTCGCAGCCGGCGTCGACCTGCTGCTCTTCAGCCACGATCCGCAACGCGCGTCGGCCGCGGCCCAGGCGATCGAGCGCGCCGTCGGGGACGGACGGCTCGCGCTCCAGCGCCTCGAGGAGGCGTACGCGCGCGTCGGGCGGC
>JBARBD010000097.1:0-13877 GCA_049792675.1 Vulcanimicrobiaceae bacterium
ATCACGGCGGCCGCGTTGGCGTGCAAGGGCGGCGTCTTGAAGTAGCGATCGGTTTCGACCGCTTCGGCCAGGAGGCGTACCTGGCGCAGATCCACGTTCGCCGCTTGCGCCGCGGCCGCCGGGTTGAAGGCACCCGCCCAGAAGAGCGCGTCGGTCTGACCGTAGGAATAGTTCGCCGGCTCGAGCAGGCGCAGCACCGTTGCGAGCTCGTTGACGTCGTCCGCGTACGCCGCGTCGTCGCTGCCGAAGAACGCGCTCGGAAAATCGAGCGCGAACCGGTCGGGCGCGACGTCTCCACCCTCCCAGGCTAAGGCCGCCGCGTAGATCACCGGATACCAGGTCGCTTCGTAGAGCGTCTCGCCGTCGTCGTGCCAAACGGTTTGAAAGAGGCCCAACACGTTCGCCGCCTTGCCTTGGCCAATGAAACGCCGCTCGTTGGCGAGTGCCGTCTCGACGTTCGGATATATCTCGTTCCAGTTGCTCGCGCCGGGGGCGACCATCTGCTCGAACCCGCCGCGCGCGATGGTTTGGATGTACGGCTCGAACGTCGCCTCCGCACCGTAGTGCCAGTTGACGACGACCGCGCTGCTCGGGATGAGCTTCAGGATCGCCGGATCGCCCTGAATGCCATCGTCCCAGAGCATCAGGCGCGCGCCCGCGGGTGCGATCAAACGATTCATCGCGACGATGTGGTCGGCGTAGGCCTGCGACCGGCCGCGCGCCGCGACGTAGGCCTGCGTCTGCCCCAAGCCGAGCGTCGCCGTCTCGTCCGAGCCGATGTGAAAAAACGGCGGGCGCCCAACCGCCGCGAGCTCTTGCGCGACGATGCGCGCGAGGTACTGCTGCGAGAGCGCCACGTTGGGAGCGAGGAGGAAGCCGTGCGGAAGTTCGGCGGCGCCGGCGTACTGCTCGACGCGCAGCGTGTTGTGCATGTGCGCGAAGCTCTGCTGCTCGGGTATCAGCGCGACGTGGAACTGCCGCGCGTAGAGCGTCAGTTCGCGAAGCTGGGCCGGGGTGATGCCGTCGAGCGGCGCCGGCAGCGGATCGGTCGGGCTGACGAAGACGTGCTCCATATACGGCGAGTAGCCGTTCATCTTGAAGGCGGCGATCGTCCGGATGCGCTCCTCGAAATAGCGCATCGTCGGGAGCGGCCCGCGCGAGACGTCGTCGGAGAGAATCCGCCAGCGCAGCGCGGGGCGATCTTCGATCCGCACGCACGGCATCGTCCAACCGCCGCCCGAGCGCGCCGGCAGCTGTGCGAGCGTCATCGCCGCGTAGAAAGCGCCCGCGTCGTCGGCGCTCTCGATCGTCGCGCGGCCGCCGTTCACGGTCAAGCGGTAGGCTTGCGGGGCGAGCGTTGGATCGCGGCGCACGGCGATCTCCGCGGTTTGCGCGGCGGCGGTGCGCAGGGTCCCGATACGCAGCGCGCTCCAACGCTCGTCGAGTTCGGCGCGCGCACCTGGATCGAATGCGGCGGTCACGCTCCGCGGCACCGAGCCACCGGCGGGCGAACAGGCGAGCCGATCGACGGAGACCGGCTGCGGAATCAGGTGGAGCGATGCGGCAACGATGCCGAGGAGCAGCGTCGACCTCTCCTAGGGCGACGGCGCCACGGCCGCGCGCAGCACCGCGTCGCGCCGGTCGAGCGCCGCGCTCACCTCGTCAAGGTACGAAGGCAGCGAACCGGCGTCGAGCGACCGCGCTCGGTCGGCGAGGCCGACGATTCCGTCATCCTCGTCGCTCACGTCCGCGCCGTCTCCATGCGCGCTAAAGGCTCGTTGATCTGCGAAGCCGACGCGCAGCAGCAACGCGTCGATCTGTTGCTGGACCGCCGGCGCGAGCGTGCCGAGACGGGGCTCCAGTTCGGCGAGCGCTTCGCCGAGATAGGAGCGCACGAACTCGTCTGACCTGCGCCGGTCGAGGTCGTTGCTATAACCGGGAAAATCGGCGATTTTGGCCTGTATCCGCTGCAGCGGGTCCATGGCGGCAAGGTACGACGCGGTCGCCCGAAGGGCCTCGAAGCATCCGTGGGAAGATACTCGGTGTGAAGAACGCACCGGTGTGGCCGGCATATCTCGTCGCAGCGGCGTGCCTGGCGATCGCGCTTATCTCTTCGATTGCGAACATTTCGCTGAGCGGACAGCTCAAACAAGAGCAACGCGAACGAGCCAATCTCACCGAACGCTCGAAATCGCTCGCGCGCACGCTGGTTAAGACGCGCACCGCGCTCTTCGACGTCCTGGATAGCCACGCACGGCGATACCGGTTCGATGGCGGCGAGGTGATCACGCGCGCCAACCGCATCTACATCGCGCTGCACGATCTTCCCGAGCCTCCGCGCGGGAAAGTCTACCAGGCTTGGACGCTCGCCAAAGGTGCCGACAAGGTTACCGCCTCGCGTACGTTTCTCCCCGACTCTCGCGGCGTGGCGCTGGCGCTGCTCCCGGCCGACCCTCGTTCGATCGCCGCCGTCTCGGTCACCATGGAGCCGGAGGGCGGCAGCAAGGAGCCGACGGGCAAACCGCTGGTGGACGTGACGTTCGGCCCCGAATAGACGTGGGCGAGAACGTGCGCGTCGAACCGATCGCACCGGCGACGCAAGAGCCTGCGCTGCAATACCTCGCGCGCGCTCCGTACGTCAACGTCTTCATCACGCACGCGGTGCTCCACGCCACGGCGCTCCCGGCGCGCAGCCGGATCGCGGTCGCGCTCGAGGCGGGCGAGGTGCGGGGCGTCGCCTATAGCGGGCGTCAGCTCGCGCTCGCCGCCGAGCCGTCGTCGCTGCCGGCGTTCGCCGAGCACGCCAAGCGTCACCGCAGCGAACGGATGATCATCGGCGAGCGCGATACGATCCGTGCCTTCTGGGAATTGATCGCGGGCTGGCACGAGCCTCCCCGCGTCGTTCGCGATCGCCAGTTCGTGATGATGATCGACCGCCGTCGCCTGCGTCGTCAGGGCGGCGCGGCGAGCGTACGC
Organism: Vulcanimicrobiaceae bacterium; assembly: GCA_049792675.1. GTDB lineage: Bacteria > Vulcanimicrobiota > Vulcanimicrobiia > Vulcanimicrobiales > Vulcanimicrobiaceae > Cybelea. The sequence goes on from JBARBD010000097.1 coordinate 2,977, forward strand.
CACGCCCGCATCGGCGAGTGCGCCGCGGTCACGCAGAGTTCGGTCGAGATGATCCGTCAGGAGTTGGCGTACGATCCGAGCCGCAGCACGGCGGATTTTGCAGCCAGCGTGCGCCAGATGATCGAGCGCAAGCTTTGGTGGGTCGGGATCGCCGAAGACCGGCTCTGCTTCTTCTGCAACATCGGTCCGTGGTGTAGAGAGACGATCCAGCTCCAGGGAATCTGGACGCCGCCCGACCTACGGGGCCGCGGCCTCGCCACCTCGGCGCTGGCGGCGATCTGCGACCGGCTGCTCGAAGTCTCGCCGACGCTCTCGCTCTACGTCAACGACTTCAACGAGCCGGCAATCGCGCTCTATCGCCGCGTCGGCTTCGAACACGTCGCGGATTTCCAGACGCTTTTGTTTTAGGTCGAAGACTCGGCTTATTTCTTACCTTTGCTGACCGCCGAGCCAAACGGATCGTTGAATCCGCCGATCGCTTTCGTCGGCGTACCGCCGGCCGGGTATTTCCAGAACATGACGTCTTCGTTGCCGAGGTTGGGGCCGATGAAGGTGTCGCCTTGGATGAAGAACTGAAAGACGCCCGTCGTACCGGCGAGCGGAGTCTCGCCGACCACCGTCCCGGTGGAGTGCGCGATTTTGACGTGATAGATCACCGGGGAGCCCGTCCCTACGATGCCGCCTCCGTCACCAACGGCTAAGTACTTGTGGTCCCACTGAATGTTGGTGGCTTGGACGATGCTCTGACTGAACGCGATTGGGGCGAGCGTACCGGCGTTCTTGCGCAGCTCGGCCAACCGGTACGCAAGCGACGAGTCGACTCCGTTGGCGTAGAGGTTGCCTCGGTCGTCGTACGTCACGAACAGCACGAACTTCATCTTGCTGTCGGTGTAGAGCGTCGGCGTGCCCGCAGCGTGTGCGTAGACGCCGACGCTTCCGGCGCCGGCGCTCAAGGTCTGGGCGTTGGCGACGGCGAGGTTTCCCGTCGTCGGGTCTACCGAGCAGCCTTCCGGGGCGTTGTTGGGATCGGTCAAGGTCGCGATCGGGGTGGCGCCGCCGTGCGCGTACTCGACGATGTCGTTAGTCCCCTCTTCAACGATCCAAACGTCACCCGCTGTATCAACGCATTCACCCGTCGGGACGTTCAAGCCGGTCAGCGTCCCCTGGAGCTTTGCATCGGGAAACGAATACACGTACACGTTGCCGTCGCCGTCGTCTGTAAGGTAGAGAAGATCGCGCTTCACCAGGCCCGCAGCCATCCACGATGCACCTCGTCTAAGCACCTGCGCGTTCGTCGTGGGCTGCGTCTGCGATCCGCCGCTGCACCCAGCAACGGCGACCGCGGCTGCCAATACGCCGGCTACCCAAGGGACCGAAGGAAGCACTCTCAAGTAGTACCCGGCTTTAAAGCTTCTTCTGGATGTTGGCGACGCCGCTCTGGACGGCTTGTTCGGTGCGCGTGAAGAGGCCGACTATCCACCGGGTCGTGGCGTAGACGCCGATCAGCGCAAAGACGAAGATGATGCCGAAGACCCACGCGGCGGTCGCGGCGAGATGGACGAGGAAGTGTTCCATCATCACCGCTTGGCCGCGTCGCCGAAAACGCCTCCATTCGGAAGCTCGCTGCGCGCAGAAGTCTACGTTCGCGCACGCAGCCAAGGGTCGTTCGTGACCGCCTCGACCGTCAATCCGATGTTTACGGTGTAGCCGACGAGCAGCACGCCTGCGGGCGTCAGACGGCTGTCGACGATGCCCCAATCGCGCCGGTCGATGGTCAGCTGCCCCGTGTAGCCGACGCGCCAACCCTTCCCTTCCGGGATGATGCCGACGACCTCGGCCGGGAACGAAACCGGCTTGGTCACGTCTTTGATCGTCAAGTCGCCCGAGACGACGAAATTCGTGGCGTCCTTTGCGGTAATCGAGGTCGAGTGAAACGTCATCGTTGGATATTTTGCAACGTCGAAGTACGTTTCCGACCGTAGATCCGCGTCTCGAATGTGATTGTCCGTATCTTCGTGACCGACGTCTAGGAGCGCGTCGATTTGCGCAGGCACGGGGGTCCTGCCGGTGTTGATGATGGTTAGCTGTCGTATCGGAATGTGACCCCAGACCTTCGATACGACCATGTGCGAAACCGTGAATTCGGCGCGGCAGTGCGCGAGGTCGGCCTGCCAGACGATCGGGGTCGCCGCATTCGCGCAGAGGGGCGTTACGAGGAGCGCTAAGATAATGCCAATTCGATGCATGGGATTTCAACCTTCAAAGAGAGCTGGTGGGCGCCGGGGCCGGCGCCCACCAGACGTTTGGTTAGTGATTGCCGAGTAGGAACTGATAGCTGAAGTAGATGGTACGCCAAGGCAGTCCGAACTGCTCGGTGGCTGCCGTACCGATGTACGGCGTGTATCTGGACTGCGACGCGTACTGGTTGAGGGGTAACGGAACGCCGAGGCCGATCAGGCCGGCGTTGTTCGCATACTGGTTGAAAAGGTTCAGGACGGTCGCGGTGATTACGCCTTTCCCGACCGGAAACGCTGCGTTGAAGTCGCTGTAATCGTAGGCCGGCAGGGACTTCGTGTTCCCAGCCGACACGGTGTAGATCGAATAGCGTAGGTCGATCCCGTTCTTGAACGTATAGTCCGCCGATGCGTTGGCCGTGTGGAGCGGCACGCGTGCGAGCTGAGAGAACGGAATCAACGTCGTGTTGGCTTCGAGAAGCTGCTGGTTGGCCCCGAGCAAGACCGTCGACGTGACCGCGTAGTCGTAGTCGAAGTAGAGATTGCGCGTGGCACGAGCCCGCCCGCTGAAATCGAGGCCTTTGGCCCGCAGCGTTCCGACGTTGTAGTTGCCGGTGACGCCGAGCAACGACGGCGCGACGGCGACGCCGCACTTAGCGCCCACCGCCTGAATGAACTCCGCCAGCAACTGAGGCGGAATGAAGCTCGTTCCGGTTTGACTCAACGGGACGATCGTCGAATAGAGCTTGTCGAAGACGTTCGTGTTGTAGAGCGTCAATTGCGTCGACGAGTCGCCGCCCCACCGATGCGTGTAGGCGAGCTCGTAGTCCACGCCCTGCTCGGGCTTGAGCAACGCAGTCGGCGTCGTCCCGACCGAGTTCAGGCCGTCGCAGGTGACTGCCGCGCCGCCGCCCGCCCCGATGATATCGTCATTGGGGACGTACGATTTGTTCAGCATGTCTTGGCTCGGCTGGGTCGTCGTGTTTCCGACCGAACCGCGCACGATGTCGCGAGCCGACGCCCGATCCACGACCGAGAGTCGCGTATCGATATAGGTCGAGTTCGTCGCGCTGGCGTGCTGCTGCCACAGGTTGGCGAACCCGGCGAGCGGAGAGTTGGGCGGGTGATAGACGTACCGCGCGTAATAGCCCTGTTGCCAGACGGTCGGATTCGAAGTCGTGCTCGACAGCGTTCCGTTATCGTTCGAGTTCGTGGTCAAGAAATAAGCGTTGTTCATGTACGTCGTGCCCAGCTCGAAGTCGGCGTCGGTCGTTGGGAAATCGTCGCCGACGACCAAACCGCTGGTGTTGACGCCGGTATCGCGCCACGAAGCGTTGGAGCCGGGATACGTGTAGAACGGCAGCTGAAACGTGCGGTCCCATGGGTTGTTGTAGAAGCTGTTATAGAAATTGGCCTTGAGTACCGAATTGGTGCTCTGATGCACGTAGGCGAGCGAGTTGTCGAAGAGGATGAACGACTGCCACGCGGGACCGGCGCCCTGCCAGCCGTTGTTGAAGTTCGCGTATGCCGTCGGGCTCTGGCAAGTCGTGCCGCCGTCGGGCTGACCGTTCGGCCCAAAGCCGTTGAGCAAGCCGAGCGCGTTGGTTGCGGGAAACGTCCCGGAAGGGCACTTGTAGGCGCCGGGCGCCGAGGGATCGTAGGAGGCGAGTTGCTGCTTCCCGCGCGCGAGCGCGGTTTGGTACGGCAGATAATCGCCGTCGCCGTTGCCGGTCTTGTCCTCCCACCGAGAGCTCGAGACCATCGTATACGTGAGGCTGTCTTGGGGGTCGAACGTGTAACGCAGCTTCACCAGGCCCGAGCGCGCCGGCGCAGACGAGCTGGTCGTGTAGATGCCGAGATCGTGAACCGGACCGGAGAGGGCGGACTGGTCGAATGCGGCGCCGGGCTGATAGAAGGTGGCGTTACGGAACGAACCGTTGAGGTAGCCGACGCCGTACGAGAGGGCGTAACCCAGATGGTCGTACGTTCCCGTCGCACGAAAGCTCGTGGAGAGCTGCTGAAAAGTGCCGTATCCCTGCGTGAACGCGGCCTGGAAGGTCGGCGTCGGGTCTAGCGTTTCGAAGTTGATGACGCCGCCGATCGCATCGATGCCGGCGAGATTGCTCGCCGAGCCATACATGACGGTCGTATTGCGCAGCCCGTACACGGGCGAGAGATTGTAGTTATAGCCGCCTTTGACGCCGTAGCCGATCGGGTGGCCGTCGAGCGCGGCCTCGGTCTCGAGCGTGCCGATGCCTCGAATGTTGAGGTTGACGTCGTCGGCCATGGTCCCGGTGTCCCCGGTGATGCCGTTGTTGACGCCGGGCAGCGTACGGAGCGCGTCTGCGATGCGCAGAATTCCCTGTCGCTCGAGTTCTTCGGTGTTAACGGTCTTGGTAAACGTGCTCGACTGTTGCAACGAGTCGCTCGCGCGGGTCGAGGTCTCGGCGATCACGTGCAGCTGGCCGTTGCCGCGATGCATGGCCAGCGTGGCTTTGATCGTGTCCCCGCCAACCGCGATCGGCTCGGATACGGCGGGCTGATAGTTGCTCTTGCGCAGGGAGATGACGTAGCGACCGATCGGAACCGAGTCGAATTTGAAGTGGCCGCCGGCATCGGTCGCGGTCTGGGTCGTCGTGCCGACGATGCGAACCTCAACGTCGGGGATCGCGACCCCGGTGGTGGCGTCGATGACCGTCCCGACGATGCTGCCGATCGGCGCGGTCGGCGGGGGAGGGGTTGGCGCCGCAAGGGCGGGCGCCGCGAAGCTAAGGGCGGACGCGAACGCAACCAGCGTTCGCGCCAACCGAGTTGGTGCGAATTTCACGCGGATCTCCTTTTTTAACTAAACGATTTAGTGAGAAGTCGCCGGAATGGCAACTGGCGGAGGCCCACGTTTACAAAGTCGCAAGGCGTGCGGCGCGCGCCGCCGCCTGGGGGTGAGGCGATAACGAGAAAGATCCAACGCCGACGGCCGCACGAAACCGTCCAGCCGCCCGCGCAGCGTTTGAATGATCGCCACGATCGCGTCGCGATGCGAAACGAGCCAGCGCGCGAACGCGTAGACGATCGAGGCGACGATCGCCGCGCAGACGACGGTCGTGCCCAAACCGAGGAGGATGGAGCCGCCGAACGCGTCGTCGAGCTCCTTGACGGGCACGCGGTCGAGCCGGCCGTCGAGCCACTCCATCGCTGGAACGAGCACCGCGCTTGCGGCCACGGTGCCGAGAACGAAGGCGATCCGTTCGCTCAGGCTCGAGGCGGTCTCCCGTATGCAGACGCGATAGACCGCGCCCAGCTCGCAGCAGATGCGCAGGCCCCGCGCGGCGAGGACGCTTGCGACAAGCAGCGCGACGCCGGTCACCAGCGGACGCGAAGAGTGCGAGACGTAGTCGTAGGTATCGTGGGGCAGCGCGTAATCGCCGACGACGTCGATGGCGACGTGCGCCAGCGCCGCCGCCGCGGCCGCAGCGCACGCTGCCAGCGAGGCAAGGGTCAACGTGCCGATGCGCAGCCTCTCCAGCCGCACCCTACATCGCCTGGGTGACCACGAACGTGATCGTCGCGCCTTGCAGCACGTACGCGTTCGGCGTGATTATCGGCTGACCGGGAAGCGTTCCGTACGGAACGCCGCCGCCGACGATCGTGAACGGATACGCGTTGGCGTTCGTCAAGTTCGTCCCGTAGAGTCCGTAGACGAGCCCGCCGCGCCGATAGGCGACGTGCGCCCCGAGCGTCGCGTACGGCGAACGGTTGAGCTCGTTGTACTGGCCTTCGTAATCCAAGCGCGCGCCGTACGAGAGGCCCTGTAGCGGCTCCTGACCGATCTCGAAGTAGGCCTTGTGCAGCGGCTGCCCAAGCGATTGCTCCCCGATGACGAGCGTTCCGTCCTGAATCGACTCGGGAATCACGGTCAGAAAGGAACTATCGACGTCCCATCCGGCGCGAATCCGGAAGTCCGCACCGATTTGCTGGTCGGCGTGGATGTCGATGCCGCGGTAGATCCCGTTTCCGGCATTGACCGGATAACTCAGCGGACAGGCCGTGGGGTTGTGCTTCGTCTGGCAGTGCGGGTTCGGGTTGACGTTGAGCTGCGAAGACGGCGCGCGAAGGTTCGTCTGGTAGAGGTCCATCGAGAGATGGAGCGGATGGCGCCTTCCGAAGATTTGCTCCGCGCCGACATCGTAATCGGTTGCGTGGTCGGGCTGGAGGTTGGGGTTCCCGATATAGATGATGCCGCCGACCGGTACGCGCGCGTCCACCGGCGGCACGAGCAGTTCGGAGAGCTGCGGCGTTTGGAACGTCGTGCCGACCGAAGCCCGCACCGCGGTGTTTCCGGTCGGCGTCCAGACGAAGCCGGCACGCGGATCGAAGCTCGTCCCGAAGGTGCTGTAGTTGCTGTAATATGCGGCCAGCGAGTAGTGGATTTGGCTGGTCGGATCGGCGTTATAGCGCAAGACCGCGTTCCGTTGGGTCTGCGCGATATCCACGGTTTGGACCGGCGGCTTGGCCAAGGGCTGCACCAGCGCGTCGGCGGAGATCCAGCTGCCGGGGAACGGTAGCCGTCCGATCGGCTGCGCTTCGGCGATGACCTGGCTCTGGACGTAGTTCGTCGCGAGCGTCTCGGTTCCGAGATCGTACTTGAGCGAGAGCACGCCGTTGCTGAAACGATGGTCGATTTCGAGCCAGTCGTCGCCGAGCAGATCGCGTTGGTTGTAGAGATACGGATTCGCGGCCTCGCCCGGCCCGGCGACCGATTGCGACGAGAGCGTCGTCAGATGGCTGAAGAGCAGTGCGGTCGCGGGCGCCCCGTCGACGAGCTGGCTCCCCAGCGGCACCTGCGCGTCAAGCCCGTAGTTCGATTGATGCGCGCCGAGCGCCGTGCCGGCGAAGCTTTGAAATCCACCGGGATTATCGTCGTCGTCGTCGAGCGGTGCGAGCCCGCCGTGCAGCCGCACGGCGTCGTCGCCGCCGCTGCCGCTAAAGCCAGGCGGCGTGTAGGTCGTGAGCAGCGCCGACTCGTCCTGCGTCACCGTCTGATTGCGAAAGTTGAGCTGAACGTAGCCGTAGCCGTTCGGTCCGCCGAGCTGATAGCGCAGCTTGGTCAGGATCGAGTCTCCGGACGAGCTGCTTCCGACGAACTGCTCCGACTGGTCGTCCGAGGACGGCGAGAGCGACGGAGCGAGGATGGTTTGATTCACCGACCCGCCCGAGGTCATGCCGTGAACCGAGAAAGCGTATCCGATGCGGTCGTCGGTTCCGGTCGCCTGAAGCGTGCCGCCGAACGTGCCGAACGAACCGCCGTAGAGACGGGCGAGCGCGTGCGGCGTTTGGGTCGGCTGCAGCGTCAAGACGTTGATGCCGCCGCCGATGGTATTGGGACCGATCAGCGAGGACGGCGAGATCCCGTAGACGACTTGCACGTCTTGGAGCGCGGCCGGGTCGAGCAGCGCGAGGTTGAAGTCGCCGGTGTTGCCGTTGTTGACCGGATGACCGTCGATATCCACCAGCGTCTCGGTCGGATCGGGCCCCCGCACCGCAAAAACCTCCGTCGCGTTGCTGCCGCCGCCGAGCGGCAGCACCGGCGTCGTCGAGAGTTGGCTCCAAACCATCGGAGCGACCGAGCTCATGCCGGCAGCGGCGGCCTGTTGGGCGTTCAAGGAGACCGTCGGCGCCGACGAGGTCGAAACCGTCTCGCCGGCCTGCGCGGTGACGCGACCGATGACGGTCAGCGAGTTGGTCGTTGCCGCAGAGAGCACGACCGCGAGCGTTGCGTTCCTGGGATCGAGGGTGACGGTCCGCTCCGAGAGCGGCGCGTAGCCGGGCGCGGCGGCGCGTAGTGTATACGTCCCGGCGCGCACGCCGGCAATCGTAAAGCTGCCGCGCGCGTCGGTCCGCGCGCGCTGCGTTCCGGATTGCGACGAGATCGTGACGGCGGCGCCGGCGATCGGCGAACCGTCCGCGGAACTGACGGTGCCTGTTACGTCGAACGCGGCGCTCTGCGCGCGCACGGCGCCGAACGAGCTTAGCATAAAGAGTGCGGTGAGGATGAACGCGCACGACGCGCGGGCGCGTGCGATGGAACTTCGCATGAAGCGGCTCCTAAAAGAAGCGAGTGGTGCCGTTACGGGGATTTAGGCGAAGATCGCTTCAGGAGGTCCGCGTTTGGTTAGGCGAAGGGCGTGCGCGGTCCGGCGGCGCCGGACCGATACGATGTGGCGCGTAAGATGGCGGCCGGCCGGGCGTTGCGCACCGTCGAGCCGGCGCAGCAGTGTCTCGATGATCGTCGCGATCGAGTCGCGATGCGAGATCAGCCAGCGAGCAAAAGCATAGATGGCCAGCGCGACCAACGAGGCGCAGAGGACCGTGGTGCCGAGGCCTAGCAAGATCGAGCCGCCGAAGGCGTCGCCCAACTCGCGCACCGCGACGCCGTCGAGGCGTCCGTCGAACCATTCCATCGCCGGAACGAGGGTCGCCGTCAGCGCGATCGCGCCCGCGACGAAAACGATCGGCTCGAATCTCGTGCCGCTCGGCCTCGGGATGCGCGCCCGGTTTGCGGCGGCCATCTCGAAGCACAGGCGCAGGCCGCGCCACGCCAGCGCGACGGCCAGCCCGAGCGCCGCCAGGCTGACTAGTTCGCGCGAACCGTGTCTCAGGTTGTCGTAGGTGTCGTGGGAGAGGGCGTAATCGCCAACGACGTCAATTGCGACGTGCGCGAGCGCCGCTGCGGCTGCCGCGGCGCACAACGCGAGTGAAAAGAGCGTTCGGAATCCGACGCGCACGTTTTGGCGCTTCGACGGGCCGCTTCAGCGTCCTATTGAGGGACTACGGCTTGGTCGGCGCCATCCACAAGGTAGCGTCAGCCCACTTGACCTCAACGGGGACGCAACTCGTCGTCTGCTCGCCTGAGTACGTCACGTCGTTATAGAGCTGGAGCGTGTGCGTGATCGTGGCGCCCGGCGCGAACGATCCAACGTCGGTGGCCCGGCGAACGTAGTGCTGGAGCGCGTTCCGATAGCCGACCACGAAGGTGATGGCCGAGGCGGTCTTCTTGCCGAGGTTCACGTACGTGATGGTCGTGCCGCTGGCCGTGTGGCTCAACGGCTTCGGCTTGGCGACGATACAGCTCTTGATCAGGATCGGCGTGGCGGCTTGGGCCGGTCCGATGGCGGCCGTTACCGCGGCGGCTCCCGCCAGTGCGACCGCGATGAGGCGACCGAAAGATTTCATGCGCGTTATTCTCCTACGGATTATGCAGAGTAAGCGGGAGGTAGCTTTCCTTTCGGCGGCGACGTAACCCTGCTTTTGGTGGATCGTCACACCCGAGCATCCGGCGCTCGCATTCCAGCCGGTCGCGCGCGCCGCGATCGAGTACGCGCACGAGCGCGGAGCGCGCGTCGTGATCCACGCCACCGAGTTGGAGACGGCGCCCTTCGCGGTCGAGTCCGGCACCGACATCCTCGCGCATAGCGTTTTCGATACCGACGTCGACGACGCGTTCGTCGAGCTGCTCCAATCGCGCAAGGTGATCTACTGCCCGACGCTGATCGTGATCGGGAACTACGGCTACACCTTCCATGCCACCCCGAACTTGAGCCCGGTCGACCTTCGGATCGCAAACCCGGACGTCGTGGGAACGCTCTTCAATATGCAGGACGTCGAGGGCGTTCTGGCGCCCGCGACGCTCGCAAGGATCCGCGCCCTGCGCGCACCCTCGCCTCCCTACGCCGCGATGCGCAATCTCAAGCGGATTCACGATGCCGGCGTCCGCGTCGCGGCCGGCACCGACGCCGGCAACATCGGCACCTAGCACGCGTCGTCGTTTTATGGCGAGGCACTCCAGATGGTCGCGTCGGGGCTGTCGCCGCGAGACGTGCTGCTCGCCGCGACGCGCGGCGGCGCCGAGATGATGGGGCGCGCCGGCGATCTCGGAACGATCGAACCGGGGAAGCTCGCCGATCTCGTCGTGCTACGCGCAAATCCGCTGGAGGACGTTCGAGCGATCGCTGCGGTCGATCGCGTCGTCAAAGACGGTCACCTGTTCGTCGCGTCGGCGATCGTGAGCGAAGGACCCGAGCGCGTCGTGCAGCGCCAGGTCAACGCGTACAACCACCACGACGCGGAGGTCTTCGGCGAGGCGTACGCGCTCGACGCGACGGTCGTCGACCGCGAGCGCGTCACCGGCTATGCCGACGGGCGTTCGCTGGAAGCGACCGTCACCTACCACGTTCGCGCCGGCTCGATCGTCCGCGCCGAGGCCCGCCTAGCAGGCAGCTAGTTCGTGTCGACCGGTACGTTCGACGGCAGCTGGCGCTCGAAGTACTGCTTCGAATACTTCGCCTGGATCTTCGTGAACTTGCGCGGCTGCTGGCTGAAGTCGAAGACGTCGTCGATCGACGCGGCGCGCGTGTCGGTCGTGCCGAGCCTCCCGAGATTCCAGACGTCCTCGACGAATCGGACTACGGAACCGAACTCGTACTGGGTATGCGAGACGTACCCTTGCTTGGCGTACGGCGAGACGACGATCATCGGCACGCGGAACCCCAAGCCCGCGTAGTCGAGCTGTGGCGGCGGGCCGTGATCGTACCCTCCGCCCCAGTCGTCCCACACGATGACGAGGGCCGTGGTATCCCAGTATTGGCTCTGGCCGATCGCGTTGACGATGCT
>JBARBD010000098.1:0-3680 GCA_049792675.1 Vulcanimicrobiaceae bacterium
CGCTGACCGCCGAGCGCGACGCCGCGAAAGCGCGGCTCGGCATGCTCGATCAGAACAGCGAGCGCGCGGGCACGGCACGCGAGCAGATGCTCGCCGAGATCGCGTCGCTGGTCGAAGAGACGCGCACGGCACACGCCCACGTCGAGGGCCTCGGCCGCGGCGTTGCGGCGATCGACGGAGAGCTCGAAACAGCGCGCCGCGAGCGCGAACGGCTCGTCGACCAGCAGAGCCGGCTCGAGGGAGAGGTCCGCGTCGCAGAGCACGAGGAGCGCGAAGCCGTCGCGGGCGGCGAGCAGTTCCGCACGCGCTTGGCGCAAGTCGAGGCCGAGCTCGGCATGCTCGTCTCGCAGTTCGCACAGAACCCGGCGACCAACGACGAGTGCCGCGACGTCGAGACGCGCTACGAGCGCGAACCCGACGCGATCGTCGACGAGCTTCCCCGCTTGCGGGACGAGTTGGCGCGGCTCCAAGCCAACGTGAACCTCAATGCCGAGGTCGAGCGCGAAGAGCTCGCCGAGCGCGAACGCTTCCTGCGCGCGCAGGTCGACGACCTGGCAAGGGCGCGCGCGACGCTGCTCGAGTCGATCCACGAAATGGAACGCGAGACCCAAGTGCGGTTCAACGAAACCTTCGAAACCGTCGCGCAGGCGTTCTCGCGGATGTACGGTGAGCTCTTCCCCGGCGGGCAGGCGAAGATGTGGCAGACGGATCCCGAGAATCTCTCGGAGACCGGGATCGAGATTGCGGTGCAGCCGCCCGGCAAGAAGCAGATGCCGCTCGCGGCGCTCTCCGGCGGCGAGCGCGCGATGACCGCGGCGGCGCTGATCTTCGCGCTGATCGCGACCAAGCCCGCGCCCTTCTACCTTCTCGACGAGGTCGACGCCGCACTCGACGACGCCAACATCGAACGGTTTTCGCAGATGGTCCAATCGTTTGCGGCGCAATCGCAGATGCTGATCGTCACGCACAACAAGAAGACGATGGAGATGGCCGATCGCATCTACGGCGTCACGACCGGCGAAGCGGGCGTCAGCGCGATCGTTTCGGCCGAGCTCGTCGAAGAAGCCGAGAGCGTGCTCGCCGGTTCTCACCCGTAGTGCCGAGTACGAAAGCCGCGCTCTTCTCGCTCTCCGAGAAGGCGGGCGCCGAAGAGTTGGCGCGCGCGCTGCACGAGCGCGGCGTCGAAATCTACGCGACCGGCGGAACGCAAGCCTATCTCGAGGAGCGCGGCGTACCTGCGCGTGACGTCGGGGAGATCACCGGCTTTCCGGCGCTTTTCGGAGGGCGCGTAAAGACGCTGCACCCGAAGGTCTTCGGCGCGATTCTCTACGAGCGGACGGACGGCGAGCACCGCGCGCAGGCGGAGTCGTACGCGATCCCGGAGATCGCGACGGTCGTCGTCAACCTCTACCCCTTCGAAGCGACCGTTGCGCGGGAGGGAACGACCCCGCAAGAGGCGATCGAGCAGATCGATATCGGCGGCGTCGCGTTGCTGCGGGCGGCCGCGAAGAACTTCGAGCACGTCGCGGTGCTGACGCATCCTTCACAATACGCCGAGTACCGCGCGGCGCTCGAGGCGGGGGACGTGCCGCTCGCACTGCGCCGCAAGCTCGCAATCGCCGCGTTCGAGCGGACCGCCGAGTACGACGTCGCCATCTCGCACTACCTCGCCGCCGCCGGCGAAGTGCTTCCGAGCGACTTGCCCGGCGCGCTCGCGCTGACCCTGCCGCTCGCCAAACGATTGCGTTATGGAACCAACCCGCAAGAACGGGCGGCGTTCTATCTGGCCAGCGCCGAGCGGCTTCCCGACCAACTGCACGGCAAAGCGCTCTCGTACAATAACCTGCTCGACCTGGACGCGACGCTGCGCCTGCTCTCACGCGCCGCGCTCGGCGCGGAGTTCGCTGCGGAGAGCGGGCCCAGCGTTCGCGCTGCCGTCGTGAAACACGCCGTTCCGTGCGGCGTCTCCCAGCGCCCCAGCGTCGCGCTCGCGGTGCGCGAAGCGCTCCACGCCGACGCGATCTCGGCCTACGGCGGAATCGTCGCGACCGACGCGCCGATCGACTGCGAAGCGGCGGGAGCGCTGAGCGAGTTCTTCCTCGAGATCGTCGCCGCGCCCGGATTCGACGACGACGCGCTCGAGATGCTGCGCAAGAAGAGGAATCTGCGCATCATGCGCTTCGCGCCGTCGCTGCCGGACGAGCTCGCCAATGAGTTGCGGCTGCGCAGCGCGCTGGGCGGCGTGCTCGCCGAGAACGACGATCCCACGGCGGCGCCCGAAGAGTGGCGCGTCGTCAGCCGTCGCGCTCCAAGCCAACGCGAGTGGCGCGATCTCGGCTTTGCGTGGGACGTCGTACGCCACGTGAAGAGCAACGGCATCGCGATCGTCAGAGAGTACACGACGATGGGCATCTGCGCCGGGCAGACGAACCGCGTCAGCGCCGTCAAGATCGCCGCCTATCGCGCCGGCGAAGGCGCGCGCGGTGCGGTCTGCGCGAGCGACGGCGCCTTTCCGTTTCCCGACGGCTTGGAGGCGGCGGTCGAGGGCGGGTGCAGCGCGATCGTCGCGCCCGGCGGCTCGATTCGCGATCCCGAAGTGATCGCCGCCGCCGACCGCCTCGGCATCGCGCTCGTCTTCTCGAGCTACCGGTACTTCCTGCATTGAACGCTAAAAAGGAGAGGCGAGGTTAACATGCCGAGCTTTTTGCACACGTCGATCTTCGTCGACGACATGGCCGAGTCGATCGAATTCTACACGTCGAAGCTGGGTCTGCAACTGCTGGGCGGCCCGCATCATTACCCCGGCAATGCGGACATGGCGTTCGTCGGGAAGGATTGGGGCTCGTACATCGAGCTCGTCTACGATCTCGAGGAGCATCCACCGTATCAGCTTGGGAACCGCTACGAACACCTCGCGATCGAATCCGACGGCGACCTTCAAGCGTACGTAAACGGGCTCAAAGACAAAGGCGTGAAGATACTCAAAGACGTCTACCGTTCGCCGAGCGGCACGCGCGCGATCGCGTTCGTCGAAGATCCGAACGGCATTCCGGTCGAGCTCCTCGAGCCGCGTCAGCGATAGACGAACGGATCCGCCGGCGGCGCGACGCGCTCGATCCGCAGCGGAATCAAGCGCAGGTCGCCGCCGACGCTCGCGATCGGACCCTCGACGCGCAGCCACGTACCGGCGGCATACGGGAGCGAGCGCGCCAGGCGGACCGCGACCGGCGCCGCGTCGGCGCGGCAGCATGTGATCGCGTATCGAACGACCAGCGTTGCGTTTGCGTCGCGCTGCAGCATCCCGGTGAAGCTCAACCGTTCGCCGGCGAAAATATCCGCGACCGTCGTCTCGGTTGCGCGGTACTGCGGCGGAGGTGCGGCGGCGAGCGCGCCGACCAGCATTAAGCTCGGAGCGACCCGTACCGCCGCGCAACGCCGCGACCGATAGGCGATCGCATACGCAAGCGCCGCGATCGCGCCGAGACCGAGCGCCGGGGCGATCAGCGGATGGACGAGTGCGTCGCCGCGGCGCAGCGCGACGATTGCGAGTGCGGCGGCGAGCAGTAGGTACGCCAGCGCATCGTGATCCCACGACGGATGCGCGCCCCGACGTCGCAACGCGCGGAGATCGCAGATGCCCGCAACGCAGAGAAAGGCCGCCGCGGCCAGCGGTGCGCGCA
>JBARBD010000099.1:0-7113 GCA_049792675.1 Vulcanimicrobiaceae bacterium
CGATCGTTCGCTCGGGTGCTCGCCGCGGAGCTTCTTCCTCAGGAAATTCGCGTCAACGCGGTGACGCCCGGTCCCATCAACACGCCGATCCTCGACAAGGTGTTCCCCGATAAAGACACGGTTGCCCATATCCGGGAGCAAATGAGCGGTATCGTTCCGATGAAACGCTGGGGGACGGCGGAGGAAATCGCTAAGGCTGTCCTCTTCCTCGCGTTCGATGCGACCTTCACAACCGGCGCCGAACTCCCTGTCGATGGGGGTTGGTCGCAACTCTGAAAGCCATGCGCCGCCACATACACAGCTAGTAGGCTGCTGAAAAGCCGATCATCTGGCGATAGTTCGGCCCCGATCTGTTGCTCTGGTCACGCCGGTTCACGGATGCGGCGAGCGGCATTCGTCTCTCGCACGGCGATTCTGCGCGATAGAGGGGGCCAATCGCCCGGAGCTTCTTTGGCTCGACACTTTTGAGTTCTGGATCTACGGCTTTGTTGTCTACATCCCAGCGATGATCGCGGGGTTCTTGATCGGCTACTTTATGCGGCCGAGAGCGCAGCTCATTTCGGCGTTCGTGTTAGCAGTCGTAGCCTTTGCCGTCGGGTACGCAATAGCTCGTGATGGGTGCTTGCCGCTGTAGACCAGGTTCAACTCCGCGATCACCTTGCCTCTGCAGGCGGCTCTGGCTCAACAACGAGGGCATCTTACGAACCGACGAGGAGATCATTGCTGAAGCTGCGCATGAAATGGGGTCGGGGGCAAGGGAAACCGCATTGTCGAAGCTCTAGGCGGTGCGTTACGTAAGATACGGGCACGCTCGGGGCGACGCGGTTGAGTGACCTTACTCCCCTATCAGCACCTCGATGCATAGCGTAGCCTTCGCTTTGCTCTTAACGGGGCGTTTCGTATCTAACGGAGGCGTCGCGCAGGCAGACGTTCCGGCTTCTACTGCGCTTTGTTATCCGGCCGTGGTGCGATCTGGACCCGCCCGTGACGAGCTCTTATCCGACATAGCACTGAATCTCTTCAAAAGCGGCACATACCGCGCGGCGGCGCGAGCGTATTATCAGCTGTTTAGATGCGGCGAAGGTGGCACTCCGATCAGCCCAGTTGTCAGCGACGATCATCAGCTGGCACCATTCGATGCAGCGCTGCGTGAGGCAACCGAAGGGCGATTTGTCACGGCCGTAGCAAGTCTCAAGCGTGTGCTTAAAAGTTTGCCCGAGTTTGGAGAAGCGCGTTTATTGTTGGGCGTGTTCCAGTGGTCAGCGGGTATGCGTGCGGAAGCGAAGGCAACCTGGTGGAGCACGATCACGGCTCCATATTTTACGCAGCCCCCTGACTTCGATGCCGCGCCGTGGGACGTCACCGAAGCTGCAAAACTCCTTTGGTGGGCCTCGCAACGTACTAGGTAGGCATTACGTTATGACGCTTTGCACGCCAGATATGGACCCTACTACTTTATGTGCTGATGCGTGATGGGCGCCGGTGCATTCACGACGCGCGCTCAGAAGCCCTACGCTATAAGCATTTTCAACGCGATGTACTTTGCATGGCCTTGCAACTGCGCCACCACGGCGGCATAGCGGCGTGGATCGCCTAGCGCCCGACCGGCATTGCGGTGAGAAGCTGGCTTCGTCTGCCGTTGAACCAAGCGACACTGCCAGCTGAGCAAGCCAAGCAGGACCGTGACCCAAGCGGCTTCCCGGCCCGCGCCCGCCGTGCTACGATTGGCCTGGCCGCCCGGCAGACGAACCTGCCCGGCGACGCGTTCTTATACATGAGGCTCTTGGATACAATGAATCGTTCTTATCTCAACGGTTACGCTCTAAGCCGCTGCGTCGCTGCGCTCTTGGTCGCAGGCTGCGGCGGATCGCAGCCCCCGATCGGCACGCCGAGCGCGATAGCTCAAAGCGACGTAAAGGGGTCGCTAACTTTTCATTACACGGGCACAAAGCAGAAGTTTAAAGTGCCGGCAGGCGTGAGCTTTGTCATGATCTCGGCGACGGGCGCCGACGGCGGCGGCCGGTTCGGCGGCTACCCCGGTCGGATACGGGCAAAAGTTCCGGTAACGGCTGGTGAAACGCTTGCGATTTTCGTTGGCGGTGATGCGGCGAGCGGTGGCTTCAACGGCGGCGGCGGGGGAACCGCGGGTTCTTGCCATCACTGCAACGGCGTAGGCGGCGGCGGTGCGTCAGACGTACGCGAACACGGCGATCGCCTAGCAGATCGCGTCGTGGTTGCCGGCGGTGGTGGCGGGACGGGCGGATACGAATGGAGTTACGGCCGGGGTAGCGCTAACGGCACCGGGGGCGTCGGCGGTGGGCAAATCGCCGGTCAGGGCGGCCAGAACTACGGCGGCGGCGGTGCCGGCGGCGGGGGCACCCAACAAAGCGGCGGAACCGGAGGTGCGGGTTGCGCGCTGTATTCCGATGGAGCAGGAGCTGACGGATCGCGGGGCTTTGGCGGCGCAGGCGGGTTCCAGAATGGAACCGGTGGCGGCGGAGGCGGCGGGGGTTATTACGGCGGCGGCGGCGGAGGCTCAGCCGAATACGGATGCACCAGCCGCAGCGGAGATGGATATGCGAATGGCGGTGGCGGCGGTGGCGGCTCGTCTTATATTGAGCCGAGCGCAAAAACGATCCATGACTACCAGGGATATCCGTGGTCCGGGGACGGCATCGTCGTCATTCAATGGTAGGCGATTATCCCTAGTCGAAGCATTTCGGAGCCGGAGTCTTTGAATCGAGGTTTTTCAGCAGCGCTTAGCATGAGCGTGGCGGTGGCATTATTATCGGCCTGCGGTGGATCGCAGCCGATCGGCGCGCCGCCGGGTGCGATCCCGCAAAGCGCTGCGCTCGCAACGCACGCCACTCGTGGCACGTCGTGGATGCTGCCGGCGGCTAAAGGTGGCGATCTCCTTTACATCGCCGACGCGGGAAGCAATAAGGGCGTCGACGTGTATTCCTACCCCGGGGGCAAGCTTGTCGGCATGTTGGACGTTGAGGCGAGTCCTTTCGGAGAGTGCGTCAGCGCAGACGGCGACGTCTTCGTGGTAGAAGCTAACCAGATCGTTGAGTACGCGCATGGCGGTACCAAGCCAATCGAAACTCTGAACATCGCAGGCTCTGAACAAACGGCCTGGTCTTGTGCCGTCGACTCCACTACGGGGAGTCTTGCCGTGACCAGATGGGGTTACTCGGAAGATGGCGACGTTTTGGTCTATCCGAAAGCCTCTGGTACGCCGATAATGTATGCCAATATCCCCGGAGTATCTAACCCGTACTACTGTGTCTACGACGAGCAAGGCAATCTTTTCGTTGTAGGCCAAAAAGGCATTTACCAGTTTGGATTCGACGAACTGACAAAGGGCAGCAATACGTTTTTCCACATCCAGCTCGAACGCCGCATGGGCCTGCTCAAAGCGCGAGGTGGGGTCCAGTGGGACGGCAGGCACGTAGTCCTTGCCGGAAAGACCAACTACATATATCAGTATCGCCTGCATGGCGCCGAGGGATCGCGAGCGGGTCATACCATGCTCGAAAACCATACGTACGTTTCCGCTTTCTGGATCCAGGGGCAGCAAGTTGTGGTGCCAAGCGGCGAGAGCGTCATGATTTATGATTATCCAGCTGGCGGCACCGCTACTAAGACCATCACGGGCTTTGGCCAGCCGACAGCCGCAGTGGTCAGCCTCGGTCGGAGCCACTGAGCATTGCGGTTGACCTAAGCGCAGGAGAACAAGCAGATGAAGATTACCGCTTTCGGCTGGCCGCTATGCATTTGCACACTTATCGCAATGCTCGCGGGCTGCGGCGGATCGCAGCCCCCGGTCGACGCGCCGGGCGCGATGCTCTCACAGAGCGACGCTGGAGTGCAGCCACATCGAATCTACGTGTCGACCAACCCAGGCTATGCTATCCTGACGTATAGGCTCGACGGGGAACAGACGCAGCCCACCATCAGCGGAGTCACAAATCCATGGGGGTTAGCGGTGCGTAATCGCAAGCTTTACGCCGTCGACTACTGCAACCCTAGTCGTTGCTACGTGGGCTCCGGGGAAATCCTGGCGTTCACAATCACGGGCGCCTCGACTAAGCCGACGATCTCGGGACTCTCCGGCCCTAAAGGCATCGCCGTCGACGCGCACGGCAAGATTTACGTGACGAACGAGTGCAAGCCAACGACGTGCAAGGGCCGTGGAAGGGTCACGACCTATGATTCGGCCGGTAACCCCAGCTTTCCCACAATCGCCATCCAGCAACCTAGGGGCGTTGCCGTCGACGACCGTGGCAGAATCTCCGTAACTGCGCTGGATACACTGACTACCTACCTACCAAACGGGCATCGAACGCCACCGACCATCAAGGGTCTTTCGGGGCCGGCAGGCGTAGCCGTCGACAGGAACGGAAAGATCTACATTGTTAACCAGGGCACAAACACTGTTATGACTTATACGCCGGGCGGAAAGCGGACAGCTCCGACAATCTCCGATGGGCTAAGTTCGCCATATTTTCTTGCAATCGGCGACGACGGTCGGATTTACGTAACCAACGCGGGAAACTCGACCGTTACAACCTACGATGCCAACGGCAAGCGGATTAAGCCCACTATTCAGATACCGGGCGGCGCCGTTGGTATTGCGGTTCGCTAAATCGTGCAGAAGGAAAAATAGATGAGTGCCTTTGCTCTTAGTCGCTGCGGACTCAGCGTGAGCGTGGCCGCAGCCCTGCTCGCGGGCTGCGGCGGATCGCAGCCACCGATCGGCGCGCCAGGTGCGATGGCGCAGAGCCGGTCGCTTGTGCTTCCGGCCCAACACGGCCGAGACTTACTCTACGTTTCGGCAGATACTGCCACCAATATTTACACGTATCCCCGTGGGAAGCTCTTTTCCGAGCTTGGCGGGAGCACCGGGGTCGTTTGTTCGAACGCCGCGGGCCACGTTTTTTTGAGCCAGGTCAACGTGGACGTCGTCGATGAATACCAGCACGGACGATCGACCCCGATCGCCGAACTGTCTGATCCGTTTGGTAATCCCGAGAGCTGCTCCGCTGATGGATCTAGCGGAAACCTGGCACTGGTTTCGCAGCAGGGCGCTGCTATTTACCGCCCGGGTAAGCGGCATCGCTGGCATCTGCCCAAGCTCTACATGCTGGGACAAAACCTATTTTCTTGCGGCTACGATGCAAGTGGCGATCTGTTCATCGATGGCAAGACGCAAAACAACGGAATCATTTTCGCCGAATTGCCGAAGGGTGGGTCAAAGTTCAAGAACATCACTCTCGACCACGAGCTCACCATTCCGGGCACCGTCCAGTGGGACGGTCAATACCTCGCCGTCGGCGATCAAGAAAATACCTTGATACATCGATTCTCTATCCAAGGCTCAAAGGGCACCCAGATTGGTTTCGTAGTGCTGTCCGGTCCAAGTTCCGTCACGCAGTTCTGGGTTCAGGATTCGATCGTTATCGGCGCGGACACGTTCAACTCGCAGGTTGGGTTTTGGAAATATCCTGACGGGGGATCGGAAATAATGTCCCTCAAAGTGTCCTCGCCGCTCGGGGCGACTGTCAGCGCCGTTCGAAAGTAATAGCGAGTTCGCTGAGAGGGGAGCAGAATATATGAGGCTTTGGGGGGCGAGGCAGAAGAAATGGCAACTCCGTTAACTGAAGACGACCTTGTCGATCTGTTTCGACGGCTTGGTGCGCCGGAACCTGAAGACTGGGCACACTCGCAGGTCACGGAAGATGTTCCCCAGCTCGCACGCTTCCTCTTTCTCAAACAGGCATGGGCCAACGTTCTGCCGGAGGGTAATACAGCGTGGATCGAGGATGCGATTAGGTTGGCCCAGGTCGAACCCAGCGCCCCATATGCCGGGTTGGGCGCCGCACTTGCGCGATGCGAAGCCGCCGGTGCATCACCCGAGGACCTCACTGAGATTGCCCGCTGTGTCCAGGCGGAATTGCTTTTTGCAATTGCATATCTCCTCGAAGGACCGCCGGGTGATCTGGATATTGACGTGGATGTTTCATGGGGCCTATTTGAGACCGACGAGCATGGACACCCAACAAAATATCGGATAGGGGACCTCCATGAATCGGTGCTGGAACTTGACCCGACTGGTCGCGAGATGCGACCAAAGTCATCCGACTAAGACGCTTTTGAGCTTCGAGCCTTCAATCGGCGCGCGTAGCTCGCATTGCAGATGCGCACGCCTCGCAGCGCGGAAGCTTAGCTCGCAGCAGCCTCGCAGCTTAGATCGCGGCGCTTAACGCGTTGCGTCCGGATCGCGGCTCGATCGGCGCTGGGCGGCCTGGCAAGCTAGGGTGTCTCGTCTTGAGCTCGCCAACTCCTATCCCGGTAGGCTGCGGCACGGGATAAGAGCTAAGGCCTTTCAAAACGAGGCCCCCTCCCCCGGAGCAGGGCCGCGAGGCGCTAAGCTCTCAGCTACAGTGCGATCGGCGTACGGTTTAAACGAGGCCCCCTGCGCCGGCCGCCGCGATCGAAGCTACAGGATCAGAGCCTCGCATCGCTCCAAGCTGCGCTGGCCAATGCGATCTGAGGCCCGCAAAACGAGTCCGGCCTCATGGGTCGCTTCGCTCGCCGAGCCGAAGAGTGGCGCCTAACGATGTCGCAAATGCGAATAGCTGTCGTCGCGATTCTGGGCGCATGGACGATCTTCTTTAGCGTGGGGGCAATAAACGGACTCTTCTGGTTGGGGGCCGGTCAGATTCCGCTGGGGACCGATTCAAGACTTACTGTAAACGACGTCGATTCCGCCGGTCCGGCAGGACGCGCCGGGATTCGCCTCGGCGATCGCGTCGAGGAGCCAGTATCGCTTGCGGATCGGCTCTATCTCGAAGGCCTGCACAACGTCGCGCCCGGGCATTCGTGCGCGTTTTTGATTCGGGGCAAGAACGGCTTGCATTTGGTTAACTTCAGAGTCGGGGCGATGCTGACCGGCGAGCCCGACGCGGCCACCACCGTTTACTATTCCGCGGGGGTGATCATCGATCTGATTTTCATCGTGGTAGGCTCGATCCTCGTGCTGTCCCGCCCCTCCAGGATGACCTGGGCGTTTTTCCTTTACTGCGTCGCGATGGCCCCGGGGATTTACTT
>JBARBD010000100.1:0-2219 GCA_049792675.1 Vulcanimicrobiaceae bacterium
CGCATGGCGTGCGCCTCGTGCACGCGTCGTCGATTGCGGTGGAGTGCGACGCGCGCCGCATGCTCGGCATTCGCACCGATCTCGGCTTCGTGCCGGCGCGCGCGGTGGTGAACGCGTGCGGCGCGTGGGCGTCGCAACTTCCCGGCGTCCCGCCGTCGTGCGTGCCGCCGATCGAGCCGATCAAGGGGCAGATGCTCGCGCTAGCGGTGCCGCGCGAGTTCGTCCCTCGAACGACGTGGGTTCCCGGCGCGTACTTAGTACCGCGCGAAGATGGGCGGCTGCTGGTCGGAGCGACGGTCGAATCGGCCGGCTTCGACGAACGGGTAACCGCCGAGGGAATCCACGAGCTGCTGCACGCCGCCCTTGCCGCCGCGCCCTCACTCGCCGGCTTCTCCGTGAGCGAGAGCTGGGCGGGGTTGCGGCCGGGTACGCCCGACGGGCTGCCGTTCTTGGGTCCAACGCCGGTCGAAGGTCTCTTTCTGGCCGCCGGGCATCACCGCAACGGTATCCTGCTCGCTCCGGCGACGGCTCACTTGATCGCCGATGCTATCGAGGGCGAGGCTGCGGGCGAGCTCCGGCCGTTCCTTCTTGCTCGTCTCGGCACGGAAGCGGCCTACGCGGGCAGAATCACTCAAGCGTGAAGGCTACGATCAATGGAAGGATCCGCGAGCTCCCCGAGGAGCTGACGGTCGGCGCGCTGCTCGAGTTTTTGGGTTCGCCCCGGCGCGGCGTTGCCGTCGCCCGCAACGAGCGCGTCGTGCGTCGCGACGAGTACGAACGCGACCGCGTCTGCGACGGCGACCGGATCGAGATCATCGAAGCGGTCGCGGGAGGCTGACGTGCGCGACGATACGTTACGGCTCGGCGCGCACGTACTGCGCTCGCGCCTGATCGTCGGAACGGGAAAGTATCCGTCGATGGAGGTCATGCAAGCCGCGCACGCCGCCAGTGGAGCGGAGATGGTGACGGTCGCCGTCCGTCGCATCGCACTCGACGACCGCTCGGGCAAGACGATGCTCGATTACATCGACCGCGCCCGCTACACGATTCTTCCGAATACTGCCGGCTGCTACTCGGCGAAGGAGGCGATCCTCACCGCGCAACTGGCGCGCGAGCTGCTCGAAACCGATCTCGTCAAGCTCGAAGTGATCGGCGACGCGCAGACGCTCCATCCCGATACCCGAGAGACGCTCGCCGCGGCGGAGGTGCTCGTCAAAGACGGTTTCACGGTACTGCCCTACGTGGGAGACGATCCGATCGCGTGCCGTCAGCTCGAAGAGTTGGGCTGCGCGGCGGTGATGCCGCTCGCCGCGCCGATCGGCAGCGGGCTCGGCGTCTGTAATCCCTACTCGATCCGCATCATCAAAGAGCGCGCGAAGGTGCCGGTGATCGTCGACGCCGGCGTCGGCACGGCTTCCGATGCGGCGATCGCGATGGAGATCGGCGTCGATGCGCTTTTGATGAACACCGGCATCGCCGCGGCCCGGGACCCGGTGCTGATGGCATCGGCGATGAGGCACGCGGTGATCGCCGGCCGCGAAGCCTATCTCGCCGGCCGGATGGAGAAGCGGCTTTACGCGCAGGCGTCGAGCCCGATGCACGACCTCATCTCGTCGGCGTCGAAGTAGGCGGCATGATCCATCATCCGTTGCGCTTTATCGTCCCACCGCTCGTCATTTTTCTCGGTTGGCTTGCGGTCTATATTCCGTGGACTCGCCACAAGAAGGGCGAGCGCGAGCGGCCCGAGCACAACCCGCACAAACCGCTCAGCCGCAACATCGCGAGCAGCGTGATCGCGATTACGTTGATCGTGGCGTTCATCTCCGCATTTATTCTTCCCTAGGCTTCCTAGCCACCACGAACCAGTGAACGGCGCCGGTAAGCGGCCCTTCGCGATGCGCCCAGGAACCGGCGATCTCGTCGACCGCGCGCTCTTCTGCCGATTCTGTGACGAAATGGGGCGCGAGCAGCGCGTCCAGCGCCGTGCGGTCGAAAAACGTGTGCGCGACGCCGCGTTCGTCGCCTTCCAGCGGCGCGTAGGTGGCTGCGTCGAGGCGCGTTCCGGCGCCGAAGCGCCCGTCACGCGCCGATCCAAAGGTCGCGTAGAGCACGCCCTCGTCCTCGAGATGGGCCGCGACGGCGCGCAGCCGGTCCTCGATCGCGTGGCGGCGACCGTGAAGGAAGCCGTGGCTCGAGACGACCGCCGCGAACCGCCCGGA